>JAFGFK010000337.1 GCA_016931135.1 Candidatus Sumerlaeota bacterium
AGAATCACCAGGTCTGCGTAATAGCCTTTTTGAATTTCTCCTCTTTTTGCCAAACGGAAGCGTTTTGCCGATTTGGCGGTCGCCTTGCTCACCGCTTCCTCTAACGATAAGGATTTCTGATCCTTGACATAATATTTGAAGAAACGGGGAAAGGTTCCATAAGCCCGCGGATGCGGCTTGATCCGGGATAAGGGACCATAAGGAGACCATACGCCAGAATCGGTGCACACAAGCCCCAAACGATGCGTCAGGGCAAGATCGGTTTCCTCCTGGCTCTGAGTGAAGCACACAACGTCGGTTTTTGCCCTGCTCAAATGCAGGAGATCGCAAAAGGTATCTTCAAGAGACTTGTTTGTCAGTTCGGCAATCTCCCGCACGCTTTTCCCCTCATAAGGTTTGTATTCATCGCTTTCCGCCCCTATGATTATCACGGAGTCCCATTTCTTTTCCCCCTCGTTATGCCTGTCTGATTCCTTGAAAATCCGGCTTCGGGTTTGTGGATCTTGCAGCGTCTTCATAAGAGCATCGGTTCCCTCAGCCTGCGCCCAGCGGGGCAGGTAGGACGCCAAATCCGTCGAACCGGCGGTATAGGGATATTTGTCCCATGATATGTCCATGCCGTTGGATTCCATGTCCTCGATCATTCGGATGGCTTTGCTGACTTTCCCCCAGTTCCGGGGACCGCTTGCCTTCAAATGCGACACCTGTACGCCACATGCGGCGTTCTGCCCGATCTCGAGCGCCTCCTGGATCGCCTCTAAAAGCGTGTCCCCTTCTCCGCGTACATGAGAGGCGTAAAGCCCTTCTTTTTCCGCGCTCGCCTTCATCAGTTCCGTCAATTCATTTTGATCCGCAAAAAAGCCGGGGGAATAGATCAGTCCGGTGGAAACGCCGAGCGCCCCCTCTTCCATGGCATGTACAACTTCTTTTTTCATGGCGTTCATGTCGGATTCATCAGGACGGATGTCCTTTTCTCCCATGATGGACGCCCGGAGGGTTCCCTGCCCTATGAATGTGGCTGTGTTGATGGCTGGCTTGGCATGTTCCATCTTTTGGAAATATCCCTCGATGGAATCCCAATCCGCTTCCAAGTTGTATTTTGCCAGGTTCTCACGGGCTTCCTTCAACCGTTCTCCCTTCCAGGGAAAGGCGCTGCTGCCGCAGTTCCCGACAATTTGCGTCGTAATGCCCTGCTGAATTTTCGATTCTGACTCGGGATTGATGATGACGCCTGTGTCCCCATGGCTGTGTACATCGATGAATCCGGGAACGACGGCCATATCTTTTGCCTCGAGCCTTCTTTTTCCTTCGGCATTTTTTAAATCGCCGATTTCAGTTATTTTGTCGCCAACAATCCCGATATCTTCCTTATATCCGGGTTTTGCGGTTCCATCCACAATTATGCCGTTCGAAATAATTAGATCAAACAATTTATTCCTCCTTTTCTTCTAAAACGCATTTCCTGAAAACGCAACGATTTTCATAGAATTCGACTCATCAAATCAGCAAAATACTATTTAGATGATAAGAAAAAAGAACATCAGTCAAGGCTTTTCCTAAACATGCCCGTTTCACGGGGCGCACATCAGTTTTCTTGGCGGGTGGTTGGACTATGGGTCCATACTCTATAAAAATCCTGTATGCGCATCCTGACTTTATTCCGGGAACGCAGGATGATTCCTGCGGGGTCAATCCCTATAAAAATCCAGGGATTTTACGGAAATACCATGCTGAATAATAATCGTAAAATGGACGTTACGAAAGCCTGCCTGAATTCTATCTGGTATAAAAAGATTTTGACAAGACGGAATGACTGGATAATCTATTACATGATTTTTTTGACGTTTGAAAATAAATTGACGTTAAAAATCCCCCGAATTTAAGGAATGGATAGTATGAAAACAAACAACCGGAATCAAGAACCGGAAAAAAGACTGTTTCTTCTGGGCGTGTTTCTGATCCTGGGCGCCTTTATGGTTCTCGGGCAGGTGGCGATCAAGGTTCGCGCCGGCGAACATGATGACGCTTTCTATCGCTATGTGGACGTATTTACTGAAGCGTATTCTGAAATTACAAATAAATATGTCGAGGATGTGGATGAAGAACGGCTCTTCGAAGGCGCTTTGCAGGGGATGTTCCTGACCCTGGATTCCCACAGCCAGTTTCTTGATCCTGACTCCCTTTCCCAGCTGGAAAAAGACACCGAAGGCGAATTTTCCGGTATAGGCATTCATATAACGCTCAAAGATGGGGTTCTGACTGTCATTGCCCCCATTCCCGGTTCTCCATCCGCTAAACTGGGGATTCGCTCCTGGGACCGCATCATTGAAATCAACGGCGAATCCACCGAGGGCATCAGCCTCATCGAGGCAGTCAAGAAACTTACGGGTCCTCCGGGCACCCAGGTCAGTATCACGATATATCGTAAAGGCGAATCAGAACCTCTTTATTTCACCATAACCCGCGCCACCATCAAAATAAACAGCGTGTATTTTGACAGAATCGGTGATGATATCGGGTATATCCGCCTCGCCAAGTTTTCCGATGAAACAGGGGAAGATTTGAAAAAAGCCATCCTGTCTCTGAAAAAAGAGGATGTCAGGGGCTTGATCCTCGATTTGAGATTCAATACGGGGGGGCTCTTGAATGAAGTCGTGAAAATATCCGAGTATTTCGTGCCAAAAGGGGAAATAATCGTCAGTACAAAAGGAAGAGTCGCCAATCAGAACAGGGTGTATAAATCGGAACAAGACCCGATTGTCGATACGCCCCTTGTGGTTCTCATCAACAGGGGAAGCGCCAGCGCATCGGAAATCTTGACAGGCGCCGTTCAGGATCACAGGCTTGGCGTCATTATCGGACCAAAAGGGGAGAGAACCTTCGGCAAGGGCTCCGTTCAAACCATCGAGGAATTGAAAAATACCCTTAAATGGGATAAAGACAATAATCCCATGAAGTGCGCCATCAGGTTGACGACAGCGCGTTATTATACGCCCAGCGGGAAATGCATCGATAAGATCGGAATCAAACCGGATATCGAAATCGATGTTCCGGAGGGAAATCAGATCGAATTGGCGCGAAGAGGGCTCCTGGGAGATCCGGACATGAACGAACCGGCAATTTCGACTCCTTCTGATGATAATTCAACGCTTAATGAAGACCTCGATACTTCCCCGGCTTTGAATTCGTTTCAAAACCAGTTCTTCGTGAAAAAAGACCAGGAGAAAAAGCCGGAACAATTTGTCGATTATCAGCTCGAGGAATCGGTGAAGATAATGAAAGCTTACCTTTTGATGACGAATACCAATAACAGGTAACCTTTCATCGTATTAAGGAATCAACGAGTATTTCTTTCACAGGCAGGATAAAATTCATGCGTATAGTAACCGCAGAAGAAATGCGCCAGATCGATCGGATCGCGATTGAGGAAAGAGGGATTCCGGGTCTGACACTCATGGAACGCGCCGGGCAGGCGGTGGCCAACTTCATCCTCAGCCGCATTTACCCCAGAAAAGTCGTGGTTGTTACGGGAAAAGGAAACAATGCCGGAGACGGTTTTGTTGCCGCCAGACTCCTGCATAAGGCGGGCGTCCAGGTATCTCTTATTACGCTTGCTCCCGAAGATTCCCTTTCCGGCGACGCCCTGACAAATTTCCGCGCCCTTCCCCTCGGCGTCAATCGCATGTTCTGCGAAAAAGAATCCCAGGTCTATCCTTGGCTCTCCAAGGCGGATTGCATCGTGGACGCCATCCTCGGTACCGGCGTTGTCGGTGAAGTTCGCGGTTTGTACGCCGATATCATCAAAATCATCGATCATTCCCCCGCAACAGTGGTTTCCGTCGATATTCCCTCCGGACTCCCTGCGGATGCCCACTATTTCGACGGACTTTGCGTTCATGCCGATTTCACCGTCAACATGGGACTGCCCAAACTCGGCATGACTCAGTATCCCGCAGCTGGATATTGCGGGGAAGTAATCGTGGACTCCCTGGGATTTCCGGAAGACCTGCTTACCGCTCCCACTTCTTCCCGCTGCAATCTCATAACCGCAGAAATGGTCAAATCCTTCCTTCCCATCCGCCCTCCGGATGGACACAAGGGAACATTTGGTTCCGTGCTGATCGTGGCTGGTTCCACAGGCATGACCGGCGCTGCAGCCCTTGCCGCGATGTCCGCCGCCAGTTCCGGAGCGGGTTTGGTCTTTGCCGCCATACCTCAAAGCCTGAATCCTGTATTGGAAGTCAAACTTACAGAACCATTGACCCTCCCCCTGCCAACCGAAACAGACGGCGTTCCCGATATGAGCATGTACGAGGAAATCATGCGGAAGACCGAAGAAATTGATTGTATGGCTCTTGGCCCCGGAATGGGGAAATCCCCCAAAACCAGGGAACTCATCAGGGCGTTGTATGATAATGTCCGAAGGCCCCTTGTGCTCGATGCGGACGGATTGAACGCCTTTCAGGATTATTCCGAGCTGTTCAAGGATCGCGATGCGCCCACTATCTTGACGCCTCATCCCGGGGAACTGGCGCGTCTGCTCAAAATGAAAGTCTCATCCCTTCAAAAAGACCGCATTGAAACCGTACGCCGTTTTGCCATGGAGCACCATGTGATAACCGTTCTCAAAGGCGCGGCAACGGTGATATCCGATCCCGAGGGCGAGATTTTCCTCAACTCCTCCGGCAATACTGCGCTCAGCAAGGGGGGAAGCGGCGATGTGTTGACCGGGCTTATCGCAGGTTTCATTGCCCAGGAGGTGGAACCGATCAAGGCATCCATTCTCGGCGTTTTCATGCACGGGCTTGCCGGGGAATATGTCTCAAAAGAAAAAACCGAATGGGCAGCCCTTCCCTCGGATCTGATCGAAGCCTTTCCCCTGGTATTCAAAGAATTGGCATAGAAAAAAAATCGGGAGACGCTTGGAACGTCTCCCGATTTCTCGTGGCCCGTAATACTCTTTTCAATAAATGATTCAGTTCAATCAAATTACTGGTTATAATACCTATTATGCGCTCTTGAATTTGTCAAGTGAAATAACAAGTCCTGCGTCACTTTTTTTTAATTTTATCCACCCACCTCCCGATAAAATACCTGTCTTATTACCTATCATAAAACAGAAAAAATCAAGTCTTTTTTTAAGATTGCCTCTTTATTTTTGCGGGAATAATCAATTTATTTGATTATGGCTTGGTTTTTGCTAAAATCAGAATATTATTTTCCCTGGAAAATCTGATTATGCTCGATAAGAAAATTACTATCCTCGTTATTGACAAGGACGCTTCCTTTCACGGAGCGTTTCATAAAATCATTTCCCAGATTCCCTATCTGACCTTTGACTTCGATTTCTTTGATCGGCTTCTATCCGGAATGAAACAGATGGAAAGAAAGGCGTATGATATCATCCTTTTAAACCTCGACCTGCCCGATAGCAAGGGTATTCATACCCTCATCCAACTCAAGGAAAAAGCGCAGGATATCCCTGTGATTGTCCTGGATGACACGGATAACCTGGATTTGTCCATCGATGTGATTCATCAGGGGGCCCATGATTATCTGAATAAAAACACCATTCAAAGCGAGATGTTTTATAAAGCCATTCGTTACTGCCTTGAACGCAGCCTCGCTGAAAAAGCCCTGATTGAAAAGAACAAGGAATTGAACCGTATCAGGCTCCGGTATCAGGCAATCCTTCGTAGCACGCCCAATGGATTGTGCATTATCAATCCCTATTGGAGAATCATGTGGGCGAATGTCGCCCTGAATAAAATTTTATTTCCCCAGGGCATGAGCTCCCCCTCTTCCGAGGGGGAAAATTTCAAAGTTCTTTTTACCAGGGAAGATGAATTCAACGCCTTTAAAAAAAAGGCGCGGGAATCTTTTCAAAAAACAGATATTTTTTCCCGGGAAATCGATCTTGTAAAGGGAGACGGTTCCCCCTTTATTGCCGATATATCCATCGTTCGGATCGATCCTGCAGAAACGGGAGGGGGATACGTCGCCACTATCAGTGATATTACGGCTCGTAAAAAAGCGGAAAAAGCCCTGAAACAGGCGCAACAGGAGCTGGTTCAATCCGAAAAAATGTCCGCTCTGGGGCGTTTCGCCTCCGGCGTTGCCCATGAGATTAGAAATCCCCTGGCGAATATCGTCTCTTCCGCTCAATACTGCCTGAGTAAAAAACAGGCGCACAACGACATCATCAGGGAATATCTCGAAATCATGCTGAGGAATGCGGAGAACGCCAATAAAATAATCAAGCAACTCCTTGACTTCGCCAAACCGCGACAGATGACCATGCAACCAGCGGATATTCAAAGAATTCTACTCGATGTCCATGATTCCGTCAAGGCAAGGTGCGCAAGACAGAACGTCCAGATGAAAATAGATATTCCCATGAAACTTCCGTTTGTATCCATCGATGAAATGAGCATGGAAGAGGCGTTTTTGAACATGATTGCCAATGCCCTCGACGCCATGCCGGAAGGAGGGCATCTCCTTATCCGCGCTTATGTCGATGTTTTCAAATCCGAGATGGTTATCAAATTCATTGATAGTGGTTCCGGAATCCAGCCGGAACACCTGGATAAGGTCTTTGAACCTTTCTTCACAACCAGAGAGGATGGCGTCGGACTAGGAATGTGCCTGGTCCACCAGATCATAAAACGCCACGGTGGAACGATCAAGATCGGCAGCTGTCCCCATAAAATGACGGAGGTTCAGGTTTGTCTGCCTCTTGGATAGAAAGGGCTTTCCAAAGAGATTAGCTGTTACGAACATTACTATTTTTTGATGAATAAGGAAATATCCCCATGGAAAAAATACTGATTGTCGAAGACAACAAGGATATGAGGCGCATCCTTTCCCACCTGATTCAGGAAAAGGGATACCAGACCATTGAAATTCAAAACGGTCTGGAAGCGATAGAAACTATCGAAGGAGAACGACCGGACCTCATCATTCTTGATATCAATCTTCCAGGGAAAGATGGAATGACCATTCTGGAAGAATTGAATGCGCTCGATCGCCATATCGCTGTCATCATGCTGACCGCTTATGGCGATATCAAAAGCGCGGTTTCCGCGATGAAACTCGGGGCGTTCGATTACATCACCAAACCCTTTGACAATGAAGAGTTGCTTCTTACCATACAAAGGGCGCTTTATACGCGTCAACTCACCAGGGAAGTCCGCAATCTTCGGAAAAAGCTCGGAGAAAAAATTCATGATCGGATTATCGGGAAAAGCCGCGAATTGCAGGAAATTTTAAAACAGGTTCACCTCGTCGCCCCTACCAATATGACGGTTCTTCTCCAGGGGGAAAGCGGCACGGGAAAGGAACTCATTGCCCAGCTGATTCATTGCGAAAGCGCCCGGAACGCGCAAGCTTTCATTGCCGTGGATTGCGGCGCAATCCCGGAAAGCCTGATCGAAAGCCATCTGTTCGGGCACGAGAAGGGCGCCTTCACAGGCGCCCTGGAAAGCAAACAGGGAATCTTCGAACAGGCGGATGGCGGAACCCTGTTTCTGGATGAAATCATGAATCTGACGTCATCCGCCCAGACAAAATTTCTGCGCGTGCTCGAGGAAAAAAAACTCCTGCATGTCGGCGGTCGGAAAACCGTGGATGTGGATGTGCGCATCATTGTTTCCGCCAACATTGAACTGGAGCGCGCCGTTGCAAGGGGAATTTTCAGGGAAGACCTCTTTCACCGGATCAACGAGTTTCGAATCCATCTTCCCCCGGTTCGGGAGAGAAAAGGCGACGCCATCCTTCTCTGCCGATATTTCCTCCAGGAAACCTCCCGGGAATTCGATAAATGTATCGAAGGATTCACCCCAGAGGCGGAAAAAACGCTCGAGGAATATTTCTGGCCCGGAAATGTCAGGGAAATTCGCAATGTCATTCGCAGGGCGGGACTTCTCTGTGAAGGAAAGTGGATCATGCCCGAGCACCTGTCGCTTTCTCTCGAGAAATTAGAACAACCCGAGCCTCCTGAAAAGCAAAAAGAATCTCTTTCCTATGAACAGGTTATGGGAAATGTGGAAGCGGATTTGATCAAAAAGACGATCGAACAAACCGGCGGGAACAAGTCGGAAGCCGCTAAACTCCTGAACATGAGCCGCAAAACGCTGTATCGACACATGAAAAAGACCGGGCTTTTGCCATAGTTTACTTTACAAACGCCCCCATTCACAAACTAAAAATTCTTCTGCAACTGAATGTAGAACATAGAGCCTACATTGCCCTTATCAATCTCCAGCCCATCTTTGAGCTTGTGATTGAAATATATCTCCGGCGTTCCCCCGCTGAGGTAACCTTTCTGAGAAATGATGGAACCGTACACAACCGGATTGGCTTGAAACTGCGCTGTGCCCGCCATGTAAAGTACGCCATCCAGGAATACCTTTGGAATGGAAAAGTCTTCGAAAGTTATGGAACCGTCCTCATTCAGAATGGGTTTTTCCGCAACTAACGCCTCCGGGTTTCCTGAACCTCCCTGGTAGAAATTCCCTCCCAGCCAGTAGATGCCTTTCATGCCACGACCCGTACCGGTACACCTGATCGTTGCCAGATTGGAGCCATCTTCCGCGGGAAAATTTCCGTCGATTGTGTCAATGAAAACGAAGTCATAAGGAGAGGTCGCGCGGTCTATATCGGCGAACTCCACGTCAAACAGGACGAGATGATCCTCATCTTCAATTCCGTCTTTATAGATGTTCCCATCGGCGTCTGTCGTATAATACCTGCCATGTCCCTTGGCGTGGTTCTTGAAAGCCGAATATTGGGAAAGCAGATCGGGCCATTGAAGGACGCCTTCAGGAATAAACTGCTCCAGGGAAGCCGCATATTCTCCGCTGGCGGGATCCGACCCGGGCCAGCGCCTCGTGGTCTCCTCGAAAATATCCTTGTTCAGTCCGCTCTTCCATGTGGAATCGAATAAAATCTGGGCTTCCGTTCTGTATTTGGCGAAAGGATCGTAATCTTCCGATGTATGATTGAGTTCCGTGCAATGAGGCCTGGAGAGCATGGAAAAATCCGCCTTGCTCCAGGATTCCCCCCAGTGAACATGTCCATTTCCCTGTTGCGCCGCATCGGATAAACTGATCAATCCGGCATGCAGTTGAATTTCCAGCGGTTCAATCGGATTTGGTTCCAGATAAGCCAGGATTCTGCGGGTGGAACCCGAGGGAGTGGCGCCTTCGCTGCGCACCTTGAAAAGGCAGGGAACCGGATCGTTATCCGGATCGGGCGGTATCAGGGCAATCTCGTTGATATTGGATACGTCAAAATTGTATTTTGACGCAAAGCTCGCCAGCAGCTCGCCGGAAATGACGTATTCCCCCTGTTCATTCAACGCTTCGGTCAGATTGGGGAACTCTCCGCTATCCGGATCCCTGTAGAAAAGCCCCTCTTCATCGAGGTTGTCATATTCCTCCGGATAAGTTCCCCAGCGCTGAACCTGGGCGACTCCCGCCTCGGCTGCATAATATGCCCGGTTCAGATCCCTCCTCCTCTGGTTGGTTTTCTGATGATCCAGAAGGGTTTTTATCATCATCAATACGCCTGCTGAAATGACCATGCATAAAATAAAGCTCACCATCAGAAGCGAGCCTCGTTTGTTCGCTGTAAGATGTCGCCTTTTCATTTTTGTCTCCTTTTTTACAAGTTTCTCAGATAAATCACGGTTTCTCCATCACGAATGTCCACATTGCTGTAGGCAAGCTCCGCAGATGTCTGGACAAAAACCGTAACTACCGCCTCCGTTCCATTGTAAACCTGATAATTGGGTGGATCCAGAAAACGGCTCCCTGGGGTGAACGTGATATTGATAGGACCTTTCGCCACAGCCCAGGGTTCCGATGTATCTACATTCTCCTTGAAATAAAGCGTTTTGGAGTTCGTATCGAAATAAAATTCGCTGGTGATGGCATTGCCTCCAACGGCAAGGTTGGGGTCCTCGAATCGAATCCGATGATTGGAATCGGATACTACGCACGAACCGATCTTCGCATCGCAAAGTCGAAACCGGATCTGATTCAGGGCGTTCATACGTACGCTGCGGGCGCGCATGGGTCCGTACATATCCTGGATGGTTCGCGTGCTCAGGTATTGAAGGGAAATCACGGCGGCAAGAATCATGCCTGTGATAGTAATAGATATAACCACTTCCAGAATCGTGAATCCGCCCGTTCTGAAACGCCGCATGTTTTCTTTCTTATAATATCTTTTCATCACGCTTCCTCCCGGATTTTCTGTTTCC
The DNA here is from genome assembly GCA_016931135.1 of Candidatus Sumerlaeota bacterium. Lineage (GTDB taxonomy): Bacteria > Sumerlaeota > Sumerlaeia > MWCT01 > MWCT01 > JAFGFK01. The sequence goes on from JAFGFK010000337.1 coordinate 10,265, forward strand.
TTTTTCCAAGACGCCTCTTTACGGGGCCTTGTAGGAAATGACGGTCTCCCTCATGGACTTGTTTTCCAGCCTCGGTCCCCGGTGCGTCCATGTGATCGTGGCTTCAATCTCGACCAATGTAGCCGGATTGGGCGCCTGGGTCAATACCTCGCCTGTTTGAGGATTGCGAACCACAACCTCCAGCGTTCCAAACGTATCGTCTGACGGGTCCCCCGGCGTTCCATTATCCCATATAGTTTGCTGAGACATGGATTGCGTCCATGTGAAGAGTTTATAGCGCTCGAGGTCAAGGGTCTGGCAAACGATCTGATGGGCGCGGGTTCGCTCCTGTTCCAGTTCGTTCTGCATCCTGGCAAATCCCAGAAGCGTCATGGCGCTGACTACGATCATGGCGGTTATCGCCATGGCTATAACGCATTCGATCAAGGTAACCCCGCGACGCGTTTTGGTTCTCATTTCATTCCGTCCTTGAATTCAATTCACGAAATATCATGTATTTCATATACTTACAGGAGCAACATATATGCCATTTTAAGGAGAAAGGGAATAAAGGGAAGGCATTTATCTGAAGAGAACTCATGGAAATTGAAACGTTTCATCTTCATCGAAAGTTGAAAATTGCTAAGGGGAAATCGAATGTATGATTTTCTATATTTTATTATGATAATCCCCTTGATAATAGTTGATAAACCACATCAGGCAGGATTTTATGAAGATAACCAGTATTTCATTCCCTGCAACCCCGTATTCGGGAAACTGACAGTTGATCTACTCAGCTTTGCGGGACAAAACAGAGTCATTTATGAACCACATCGTATCATTTGCGATACAATGACACGCTTGGCGCCCCCTGTAAATAAGGCATTGTAATTTTTTCGTTTCAGATTCTTAAAAATTCTTCTGCAATTGAACGTGCAGCGTGGAGCCTACGCTCCCCCTGGGAATCTCAAGCCCATCCTTCAGTTTATGATTGAAATATATATCGGGCGTGCCTCCGGAGAGATAACCTCTTTGCGCAATAAGCGAACCATAGATAACAGGGTTGCCATGAAAACAGGCGGTCCCTGCCGCATAAAGCACGCCGTCAAGGTAACACTTGCTTAGAGTCTCATTCGTAAAGGTGATCGAACCATCCCCGTTTAGAACAGGCTTTTCAGCATCCAGGCTTTGGGGATTTCCCACGCCCTGTTGATCATAATTCGCTCCAAGCCAGAAGATTCCTTTCATCCCCAGGCCGGTTCCCGAATTCTGAATGATCGCCAGATTCGATCCGTCTTCCGCCGGTGGATTGCCATCCACGGTATCTATGAAAACAAAGTCATAAGGGGAGTTCTCACGGTCGCTGTTACCAAATTCTGCATTAAAATTAATCAGATGATCCTCATCTTCGACGCCATCTCTGTAGATATTCCCGTTTGCGTCTGTAGAGTAATAGCGTCCGTGGGATTTTGCGTGGTTCTTGAAATCCTCGTATCCGGAGAGCAAATCGGGCCATTGAAGAACGCCCTCAGGAATGAACTGCTCAAATGCGTTTGCGTACTTGCCGCTTGCCGGCGCAGTGGCGGGATATCGCCGCGTCGTTTCCTGATAGATGTCCTTATTGACGCCGCTCTTCCAGTTTGAGGGAAAAAGGAGCTGGGATTCGGTTCTGTATATGGCAAAAGGATCATATACGTCAGGTGGCTGCGTGTTGTCGAGTTCTGTACAATGAGGTTTTCCGATAACGGAAAAATCCGCCTTGCTCCAGGATTCCCCCCAGTGAACGTGTCCGTTTCCCTGTTGCCCCGCATCGGATAAACTGATCAAACCGGCGTAAAGTTGAATCTCGAACGGTTCCATGGGATTGGGCTGAATATAGGCGAGGATGCGCCGGGTGGAACCCGATGGGGTTCCCCCCTCGCTGCGAACCTTGAACAGGCAGGGGACCGGATCATTGTCCGGATCCGCGGGGATCAGAACGATCTCGTTGATATTGGAAACGTTGAAATTATATTTCGAGGCGAAGGTGGCGAGCAATTCCCCGGAAATGACGTATTCCCCCTGATCATTCAAGGCTTCGGCAAGATTGGGGAACTCTCCGGTTTCCGGATTCCTGTAGAACAGCCCCTCTGAATCCAGATTATCGTATTCCTCGGGATGGTTGCCCCAGTGCAATACCTGGGCGACTCCCGCTTCGGCGGCGTAATATGCCCGGTTTAAATCCCGCCTCCTCTGGTTGGTTTTCTGATGATCCAGCAGCGTTTTTATCATCATTAAAACGCCGGTTGAAATGATCATGCACAAAATAAAACTGACCATCAAAAGAGATCCTCGCTTACCGCTCTTTTTGAATATTAAGGGCGTCATTACTATATTGAAAAATCCCTTTGCTTCCATGTCAATCTCACCTCTTTTAATTTAATTTTTTCGCAGTTTGCTTCCTGTTCTCTCTCCAAATGATATTTTACGCATTAAAAAGCAATATGCGCGCCTTTTCTTTTTTCCAGGCGGGATTAAGCGGGAATATGAACAATATAATACTGTCAATACGCGGTTTACAGATTGCAAAAATATTTTTCAGCATGAATGAATATTATGGATGGACTTCATATCGAGACGAAAATCCGTATTCTTTATGACACATGGCGTTTACTTTTTGACCGGCAAAATTCCGCGGTTTTGCAGGGTTTTCATACCGTTATTGGTTACATGATCGGGTCTAATCCCTGAATTTGCCAAGCCAGTATAAATTATTTATTTGGGAGATTGTTCTTCCGTTTCCTCCACATGGGAAAGCCTCTGGCTGCTTCCCTTCAGGAATACCTGATAGGTGGGTTTATAGGTAAAGCGGGCGTCTTCCCCGGTTAATTTCCATTCCATGACAGTTTCCGCCGTTTCCCCGGGATCGATTCGGGGAATCAACGTTTCCCCGATCCGGGTGGCTTCCGTTTGAACCTTCCCTTTGAAAAAACGAACAGAGACGTTTTTAGCTTCTGTTTCCCCGTTGTTTTTAACCTTTGCGACAAGTCTCGCGATCAGGGCTTTTTTCTCCTCAGGCGTCTGCCTGATTTCCATTCCCATAGGTTTCAAATCGGCTTTTGTCCGCACCCTGATCTTGAGATGGGCAAGGTTGTTTTCTTCCTCCAGTTCCGCAACCCTGTTCTGGGAGTCTGCCTTGAAGTATATACGCTGCTCGCCGCTGTTATTGACCGGATCCCACCTGAGACGGATCGTTTTTGTCTTTGCAGGCGCCAGCCAGGAAAGGTTGTATTCAGAATCCGTCATATAATTGAACAGGGGTTTCCCGCCATTTTCCGGTTCCTTGTCGTATAATCCGATCCTTGCATTTTGCGCAGGGGATTTCCCGAGATTAGATACAGAAACATCGAAAAATATGGTCTTTCCCTCTGTGGGACTTTCCTCAGATATGCGAATTTCCCGGGCGTCTATGGATAAATCGCAGAGACAGGAGGCGTCATGGGAGACGCGAATCGTATTATCCGCAAGATTAGGATCCCGGCTCTTCGATATTTCGATGTCTTCGTTTTGCTTCCGGGAGGGATACGCGGATATGATGTAGTCTCTATCATCCTCGGGATTATCAATCTCAACTGTCAGTAAAACGGGGCGGGGAAGACCTGGCAGGATGGAATCCATCTGCATCCTCCTGATGACCGTTCCGTCTTCCGATTGCATGATGACATGAGCGTATTCGACAGGCGCGTTCCCAAGATTATAAATCGGCAGATTGATCTGCATCTGTATCTTGTCATCTGTCTGGGTATATGTCCTGGTTATCAATTCGGTTGCAATGGCGAGGTCGGAAGAACTGGCTTCGTCTTCCGATGCTACAAAGGTCAACAGCTCCCTGTCATGAATGGGAATGGCAGGATCGAGCGGCGTTTGATGATCCGGGATTTCGAATCGAAGAATGTTCAATCCCTTTTCCGCAGCAATCTCCCAGGTATAAATTCTTGTTTCCCCGGAATCCAGGTTACGGGAAAGTGGAATCGTTTTTTCAGGGAGATTTGCCAGTTTGGCGAGATTGACAAGGGCGTTCGGACAGCTTACGATTCCTTTGTTGGAAACATCGACGGAGATGGGAACCGTATCTCCCGGGGCAATCCTCTCGTCGGACCGTTCCACACGGGGGTTTTTCAATACGAGAAGGGATTCCCCCACGGATAATCTGACGGACCCAACAGCGTCTTTCATGGTTTCGCTATGGAAGGCATAACACCTTATCACCCATTCCCCCGCCGCCCCGTCTTTGGGTATCGTGAAACGATGTTCCAGATGTCCCTTGTCGAAAGGCTTCGGCTTCGTCTCCATGAGTAATTGATTATCCGGAGAATAGAGTTGATAAAGGACCTCCCCCTTTTCCAGAGAGGAAATCGCTCCGAAAATCTTGATTTCCATGGGAAGGTCGTCGGGCTCTATGTCGGTTTGCGAGGTTTGCAGTTCAATATCCTCCCCTGGTATCTGCAAGGGGAGCGCCGGATCCCCCAGAAGGATGAACATTTGTATGATGTCCACCTGGTTTTGGGCAAGAAGGTATCTGGAGCGCGCCAATGTGATCGCATCGCCCAAACGGTGAACGCCTTCGTGAAAAAGAACGTCCAAAAGATGGGCGGAAATCTTGATATGGCTGGTTCTGTATCCCGGACCCGAGGGGACAAAGAGCCCGATGGCGCCTCCGCCAGGCTGCCGCATGCAATCCTCCGTGATGCATATATTCCATTTTGGTACGGGATAATCGATCGCTCCGCTGTTGCATGTCATGTTTGTAACGAAAGTGAGGCGGTCCAGGTTGGTCAAATGGAGGTTGTCGCTGTTCAGCGAGTCTCCGCCGAACCAGATTCTCTCATCCGTCCATATATTGGGCGAGCCATGCCCGAAAAAGCTCATCAGGATGCACCCTTTCTGAAACAGGTCGAATATCTTCCCCGTGGCAACCGGGCTGACCTTGGCGCGAATCTTTTCCACAAGCCTCCTCTCGAGATAGAAATTATCTTCAAGCGGGAGATCGTCAAGGTACGCGGTTTTCCCCGAATAAGACAGGGGGGCGTGAATCAGTCTGAGTTCCTCCGCATCCTCATCAAACGGACCATTATCCGCCACGTATCCGAGAGCCGCCCGCCATGTCCCCTGTACAGGATGATTCGCATAATATAGCGTCTTGTTGACGACATTTTCCGCGTCTTTGGGATTATTCACGGAAATCCTTCCCAGATGAATATCCGGATATTCGTCTTCGCCCAGTAATGTGGCGTACCAGTGATCCGACGCCCATTTGTCCTGATCCCCGAGTCTTGAAATATGGGAAAAAGTCGGCAGATAGTTTTTTATGTCATTCCTTGCCTCGTTTTTGTAATCGCTCGTGGAATCCCCCACGAGAAGCGCATACTCGGGCTTGATCTTCCATCGAGTGAGCGTCTGAATCAGAAATTTCTTTATTGCAATGGGACTCAGTATCCCGAAATTGAATTCATCGTATATATCCTCCACATCCACGATCTTCGTGATGAATCCCTTTTTCTGCCAGTGTTCGGAAAGAGGCTCTAAGGCTGGAATGAAGTCCGGATGCGTGATGATCAGATATTCCGCGCCGTTTTCCGAATCCGCCAGACGCTTGTTTCTGGCAATACGCATTTCCCCGGGTATGGGAATGAGGCCCTTGATGGAAAAGAAATATTTTGAGTTTCCTTTCTCCCTTGCCGTGAATTGTATCATGCCGCGTTTCTTCCATGCCGTACGGATAAAACGGGGATGATAGGGATCGGAATATTCGAATCCCGGAACGCCTTTATTTTCCGCTCCTTCCAGATTGTAGGTTCGGAGCGTTTCCTTTTCCAGGGCTGGAATCTGAAACGTCAGGAAATCCTTGTAAAATAGATATCGGCGGGGATATTCCATGGTCAGATTGTCGAAATAACATCCCCGCGCCTCGGTTTCGAAATCCTCGATCGAATCGTTCAGCGGAAGAATTTTTATGGTAATCCGGTTGTTCTCCCCCTTCAATTCGCTGAAATCTATATCAAAGGTTTTTGTATCATCACTGACGTTTTTGATGTTGAAGGCATGAGGGGGGGAATCGTTCAGCGTCAGCTCGATCTTCATGCGCGCCGACCATTCATCCGGTTGAAAATACATCCGGAGTTTACCCGTTCCTTTTCCGGGAACAGGCTTGAATCCATCGAGGGGAAAAGATATTTGCAGGGGATTTCCCGCAGTTATTTCCCGGAATACCCATCTCATGCCCTTGATAGACAGGAAATTCCCGGCATGTATCTTCAGCTCGTTGTCCTCTTCCATAACCTGGGTCGCGATATAATAATCCGGTTCCTCGGGAATGGGAGCTGGCGAGGCTGCGTCCTTATAGGGCGCATCCATATCTCCCATGATTTCCATTCGCAAGGGAGTTCGCGCGGGATCGTAATATAACTGGAATACATTCACTTCCGTATAGGGGCTTTCCGCAGGAAAGGCGTAGAACATCAGGGCGTCCATTTCGGTAAAATATTCAGCGAGACATCCCCAGGGAAACATGGGAATCTCGCGCCCTGCGCAAAAAAGATGAAAATGATTCGGATTGACCTTCGCCGGAACGATCCCCATTTTCCGGATCATTTCGCGATCGATCATGTAAAAGCCCGGTTGCTTGATATATATCTGGATCACGGGAACGCCATTGTTCGCAAGATCGGGTATCTTTTCCGGATCGACGTCAAAAGGAAATTCCCGGGGAAGGGAACGAATCGGGGGATTTTCGCAGGCGTATCGGGACGCCATTTCCGGATTTCGCGCCAGAAGGGGTAGAAGATGATCGAATCCCGCCGGATCGTCCATTTCAAACGATGCTCTTGATTTAACGCCCGTTGTCAATCCTCGGGCGCTCTCGTTTCGATCCGCCGCCTTTTTTTCCGGATTGAGAATAAACGCCACTCCCAGGGCGACGCTGGAAAGAACCGAATTACTCCCGCTGGTTCCCCCGGGAACCAGCGCCCGCTGCATTAGAGCGGGATTGATTCTTATGGATTGCAGGTAATGAAAGCGAAAGTATCCCTCGGGAGTTGTCTTGATCTGTTTCAGAATCTCATCCGCAAGCGCTTGTTTTTCCTCCTGCAAATCGGAAAAGGATGGAACATCTTCCATCCCGGGATACAATACTTTTATTTTGTCTTTCTTTGTTTTTCCTCTTTGTACGGGCGATTCAGCGGGAAATAATGAGGAATCTTTTTCTTTGAGCGCATAATCGAGAACCTTGATTTGCATCTTTGCCTCCGGCGGAGTAACGATGCAGATGGTTTTTTCCGATTTGTCTCCCGCGTCCCATTCGCAGGCGATGATCATGTCTTCTTTCAATTGTTCTGCGGGAGCGGACTCCGTGTCGGCTGTTGGAGAAGACGCCTCCCGCTTTTGCGCCGCATGACTTCCGGCAATCAGCGTCATTACGGCAATGATCACAAGGATTATCTGAAAGGAATGGATTCGTTTCATGTCGTTGTTCAATATGTTTCCTTTTCTCAAAATATCATGCCTGTGAAACTGACCGATGTCGTGCGTTCGGTATCCAAAGACTGGTCGTAATCCACCATGATTCCCTTCGAATCGTTCCCCTCTTTTCCCAGGGCTTTCAGGATGTGAAGCATGGCGTAAATGGGCGCCAGCCCGCATATCCTGTAGCGATTGCCGCACGAGGCGACTCTGTTGAAGAATTCATGCGCATCCCCGTTTTGCGCCGCCTCCAGAACAAAGCGATCGTGCATTCTCGTTTCTTCCAGGAAATCATCAGGAACGCCGCCAGAGAAGGCGTCTCCAAAAGACGCCCCCACATGCGAGAGATCCGCGCTTGCGATAATGACCATCCTTTTCCCCGTATTCCTCAGGGATTGTATCAATCTGTCGGTGAACAGGAGATATTCCTCGTTTTGTTCGGGCAGAATCCCCTGTTCCATGAAATGCTCGATCGACGAGCAGAGGATGGGCAGGATGCGCATATCATCGCATTCGGGAAAAAGGTATTGAAGCCACAGAACCTGGAACTCAACCGAGTGTTCCCCCCTGTGGAGGAATTCATCCCTGTATAAAATATCAGGAGATATTTCCTTCTCCATCTCATCGAAGATTTGCGTTGTGGTTTTTGCGATTCCCAGAGGCGTCTCGAAGGATTTGCGCGTGGGTATGAAAAGCGAAGAAGAGGGGGCATGGGCTGTTCCCAGTATGACAAAGATATCCGGGGGAGCATCCTGAGGAAGGACATTATAGATCGCACCGTACACATGCCCGCCGCGGATAAAGTCGATATGAGGAGCGATCAAGCCCCTTGGATTTTCCGGGATCTTCATCCCGGGATTTTCCCGGTATCGCGCCTGATCCAGCATGGATTGCAACAGTTTCTTCACTTCCGCAGGATCGAGGGGATAGCTCATTCCCGCAAGGGAGGATGACCGTACCGGGGATCTCCTGAAATCCTCCAGCGCCTCTTGTTTGAAACGCTCGAAATCCTCATTTTCGAGATAGTGATTGTCATTCAGGGCATTGATGATATCGTTCAGTTGTTCGGACATGAGGAGCGCGCCGAATGTCCGCATGAAGTTTTCCTGGATGTCCAGTATGGTATGTTTCCCATCGAGGAGACCCAGGATATAGAGCATGGGTTCATTATCCGGGATGAAAAGCGCCTGTTCGGCGAAATTCTCCGGATCCTTGAGGATCAGGAACGGCGCGCCGTTGATCGTGGCTTGCTGAAGGGAGACATTGCGTATTTTGGGCATAGTCATTTTTAAAAACAATGAAACCTTTTACAAAATCCTTCCCGGTAAACTTACAATATTTTCTTCTGCCATTTTATGATATTTTATGTCAATGATGGATATACTTGAAACTTCACTATGGGAGCATGTCTGAATCCATATAAACTGTAATTCCCCGAGTTCCCCGTGGTTGAATTCAAATTTTTACCACGGGGAACACGGGGGGGATAAAAATTCAAATCAATCTTCCAGTCAGCCGGAAATTTTCTATAGGATGGTAATTTTTTACGACGTTAGAAATAGAGATTCAGATAAATCTCCAAAAATAAAAAGGGGGGAGCAAAGGCTCCCCCGCAGTTTGTAATTGGTTGGATTTCTTAATGATTGCCAAGTAATATGCCAATCGGCGGCTGTTTCCCATCCGGATAATTCTGCGTTCTCCAGATGTTTCCCAGACTGTTTGTTCCGTTTGTCGGATCATAGACTAACTGGGCGCTTGTTGAAAATCCATGTCCGTACCTTTTATCAGGACCGACTGATCCTAACCTCCAAGATCCATAATAAGGATAAGCGGCGACCCAGAATGCGGTAAAATATCCCGCGGGAAGCGGCCCATAAGCGCATGTTTTCAAATCATGAAACGTATAATGTTGTTCATCGAAACGTTTAGCGACATCCTTATCCTGGAAAGGATCAATATAATCAACGCGCGTGATATAAGCGATAGGCGTGGTTAATCCCTCCCAGAGAATGCCATTCACGCTGCCATCTCTGGCGACCCAATAGGCATAAGTTACGTTATCGGTAGCATACCAGGCCGTGTTTACTTCCCTGGGGGTTCTGGTGTGATCCGTAGCATACGCCTCGATGGCTGTGGCTATATTCCGGAATTCACCCTTGACCCTTGCGACCTTGGATCGTACCTGCGCCTCCAGAAAGTTCGGAACCGCAATCGCTGCCAGTATGGCAATAATGGCAACCACAATCAAAAGCTCAATCAGGGTAAAGCCTCTTCTTTTCATATTATCTTTCACCACCTTTCTCTTCTTTTATATGTAATTCAAAACATGAAATTACAGGAACTTGATATATCAATAGATTCCATCTGAAAATGAAGTCAAGAACCAATTTATTATAAAAATACGCCCATATTGTCTATAAAATCCTTTTTTATTTGACTTTTAAGCCGCTAAACCATATATTTTATTTATAATTCAGGCGTAAAGGATTTATCCGATCAATTTGAAAACAATGCGTGATGAAAGAAAACAGAAAAAGGAACTGATCGATGAATTACGGCTTTTGCGGGAGCGTGTCAGCCATCTCGAGGCGATCGATCTGGAAAGAAGAAAAGCGGAAAAACGCAAGAACGCCTTTCTGGAAGTCGGCGAGAAGCTGACCGACGCCTCCAGCAGGAAAGAAGCCTCCCAGGTCATCGTCAATGTCGCGGATGAGCTTTTCGGTTGGGACTCGTGCTATATCGTCCTTTATTTAAAGGAAAATCATCTTGTTGTGCCCATTCTTGTGATAGACTCCGTTGATGGGAAACGCCTGGAATATGAGGAGCCTCACATGGCAATACCTCCGGGTCCCCTCATGGACAGCGTGATCAGGGAGGGGGCGCGTTTGATCTCGAGGGAACAGGGCGCTTCTTCCCCGTTCCCTCACAAGCCTTTTGGAAACAAGGATCGCCTTTCCGCTTCCCTCATGTTCGTCCAGATACGAAAAGGACACAAGGTCGTCGGGATTTTATCCATTCAAAGTTATACCCCTTTTATGTATTCCGAATCAGACCTTCATCTGTTGCAGTCGCTGGGAGATCTGTGCGGAGGCGCTCTGGAACGCATCCATGTCGAGGAAGATCTGAAACGCGTCCACCAGATCTATCGCGACGCCATTATCTCGGCAAAAGGAGTCCCCTATTATTTCAATTACGCCAATCAACGATATGATTTCATGGGGGAGGGATGTGAAGACCTGTTCGAGATCAAACAGAAGGATTTTACCTTCAAGCATCTCAAGCAGATCATGAAGGAAATTATCATAACGGATCCGGAGATTCA
>JAFGFK010000338.1 GCA_016931135.1 Candidatus Sumerlaeota bacterium
TATGCCTAAAAAAACTCTGATTCGCGTCAGCGAATCACTATCTTAAATCGAAATGGCGTTTGTCCATTTCACGCTGAACCAATACAGTCATTGAACATTGTTTAAAAATTAAAATATTATTTTATTCTTACGAAAATATACTTGATTTATTTGCTTTTGAATTATAGATTTTCTTCTTTAATAGGAACATGAATACGCAATTCCATATAAATCCGCTTGTTTCGCTTTCGGGGAATCCTGCGTCGCGGTTTTTTCAGGGGATGGGATTGCCGTTTCTTGGAGCGGGATTCCTTTTGAGAAAACCGAAACTCTGGCGCTCCGTTATCATCCCCTTTGTACTACTATCATGCAAAATCATATAAATTTGAGAAGATTTTAACGCTGTTGTTAATGTAAACCTTTTCTTTTGAATATCTTATGTAGTTAAATTTTGTACCTTAATTTTTCATTGTATATTTTTCATTTTACATTTTTCATTTGGTTGCGGCTCCGCCGCGCCGGGATCAATATCATCCTGTTTCTTGCGTTTCTTGTGTGGGGGTATTCCGGATTCGCGGGATTTCTGAAATCCCACCTGGGTGAGGGAGATAATATTGCCTGGTACTGGAAGGGACTGGCTATTATCGCCAGGATATTTTTCTGGCTTATCGCGCTTATTCTTGTCTATTTCACTTTTACTCCCCTTGCCCTGATCATCGCCTCTCCCTTCAATGATTATCTGGGGGAAATGGTGGAAAAGTCATGCCAATGTGAGGTGGCGGATCAACGCCCTCTTTTCCGCAAGATCATCGGAGAGGCTTTGTTCGCAATGAAAAATGAAATCAAAAGGCTCATGCTGTTTCTACTTGTATTTCTTGTTCTCTTTCCCTTGAACATTATTCCGATTACAGGTAGCGTGATTTACCTGGTTTTGAATTTTATCTGGGCTTGTTATGGATTGGCGTTTGAATTTACGGGTTACGCCACGGATCGCCGCCATATACGTTTGGGAGAAAAAATAAATCTCCTGAATCGAAATCTCGCCTTTTTCATGGGATTCGGCTTGATCACCGCGCTCTTTATGATGATCCCTTTCCTGAACGTCTTCGCCGTATCCCTCAGCGCCGTATCCGAAACCCTCGCCTTTTGCTCCGTTCAGAAAAAGGAACAATAGTAAATTGTTTGAAATTATTACAACCTGCAACCCACAATCAACAACCTGCGATGCTCACGGCATCTCCTTCATGATTGACACCACATCGCTGATGTCGAGAATGAAGTCGTTATTGAAATCCGCCACGTCACGATCCAGAACCGGAAGTTCCTTCCTTCCCAGGAGATGATCCAGCAAGGCGTCAAGCAATGATTGATGCGCGTATATCGTGAATGTGGTTTTGAGCGAATTGAGGGGCGTTCCATCGAATGTGGAAATCGTCTCCATGGTAAAGGTTCCCAATGTTCCGGCAGCCGGTTTCCAGGGTTCTGAAACGACCTGCGAGCCTTCCGGATTCAAAACAATGGGCGCCAGGTGAACCGTATCGATGGGAACATTTCCCTCCTGGAATATATTGAACGCAACTGATAAAATCCCCGCGCTTTCCGTAAGGTTGGTGGCGTTCAAAGAGAAAGGAACCTCGCCTGTACTGAACTGATAGAATCCCGAGAGGTTCGAGAGATAAGCGGAATCAACGGCAAACTCGGTTTCCGCCATGACCTGGCTTCCGGAAGCATGGGAAACCTTGAGCCGCGCAATATATTCCCCTTGTGGAAAGGCGATCCCCGCAGAAGCGGGAAGCGCATAAATGCCGCCGGATAATACATGCAGGTTCATTCCTGTTTCGGTAATTGTCGTCATGGTATCCGCATCCAGAATGCTCAAAAGTCCCTCGAGGTCCAAATCGGCGTCGCTCATATTGAATATTTCCGCATGGAATTCCGGGATTTCCGAGGAGGAAAAAATCATGGCATCGGGCGCGAAATTCAGAATGCCGAAGGGGATGGGCGCCTCGTATTCCACAGTAACGCGCAGGTGTTCGTGGAATACCGTTTCATCCGTAGTGGGATTATGCCTTACAGGGAATACGGTGAAAAGGTAATGGGAGGGCGTCCCTTCGCGGGAATAAACGAGTTGCGGGGGATAGATGGAGTTGATCTCCGTATCGCCGGAAAGGATTATTCCTCCTTCGGTCCATGCGTCTATTTTGACCGTGGGGATATTGTAATCACCTATAGTTTGCGTGGTATATTCATCTATCGCTATCCCGAGTATTTTTCCATCAGGAGGGAGGGCGATGCTGTAAGCGGTAAGCGCCGGCAGGAGCGGAGTTTCGGGTATATAGAGCTGCTCCCCTTCCGGGATATTGATGATCTGGAAATCCTCGAGGTCTTCGACCTGCCAGGATGTGGTATCCACATAGAACTGTTGAATATAGGCGCCGGCAGCCAGTTTTGTAACCTTGCGCGGCGAGAGCATCAGTTTTTTCTCCAGGGCAAGGGCTTTGGGCATTTTATCATCCGATTGCGAGAGAAGCGATTTGGAGCCGCCCCCGGATCCGGGATAATCGAGAACCTGCCACGGTACGCCGAAAAGGTTGTACTCGGTAACCGTCTTTTTATCCAGGTTTGTACAGTTGCCTATTCCAAAGGGATAATTATTCTTGGCGTATCTGATGGCAGATCCGAGGGTGTAGGAAGAGGACGTTCCCTTTATGAAATAATAAAAAACATATTGCAGGAAGAGTTCGCCCCAATCGCAATGATGCAGGCTTCCCGGGGAGCCGTAAGAATAGCCTGCTGCGCCGAAATAGGCGCGCGCGCCATTGTGAATCACGTTATAAACCATGGAGTTGTTTACTCCCCCTCCCCACCCTACATGGGGAACAGGAAGCCCTCCATGGCATCCCACGATCATGCTGATCGGATTGTCATCATCGAATCGCCAGTATTTTCCGGGAATGTCCGCGGGATTGAAACTATCCTGGGGAAGAGAGGCGTGGGTATAGGAGTTATGCCCTCCGATGAAGAAGATGTCCATTCCGCCGTTGGATGCGTTTTGAAAACCGGTCGCCCAATTCGAGGGATAAGGATCCAGGACATCGATCGTGCGAGGCGTTTCTCCATCGTTTTTTACGTACATGCCCTTACTGACAAGTCTTGCCGGAACATTGATGAAATCCTTGATCTCGCCGTAGCGGTTGTCATCAGGTTCATAACCGAGTTCCCATCCATCCACGCTTGCCATGACCGCCCTTCCGGTTCCCCCCTCTTCTGTCAAACCCAAAAGGTAAAGTTGTTCCATATCCTGTGCGCTGTCGCCGATGATGCGTCCAATGCGAAGGTCAACGTTTCCTTCCTTCCAGCTTCCCGAAACGCTGCCTCCCGGAATATAGGCGTAAAAGTTATCCGTAAAATAGTAATTCCGGAAGCAGCACCTGAGAGCGGGATTCCCCTTGTCGCCGCCCGGGAATTTCTTTTCCCAGTTATGTTCATCATTATAAGGATCGAGCAAACGATACATGGGGAATTGTTCATCGTTCCCGATTAAAAGGAGATAGGTAGGCGTTACGGAATCTGAATCGTAAAAGCGATCCCAGATCACCCATTGGATATAGCGGGCAGCCTGGTTGGCGTTGGTTTCAGAGGAATAATCCACAGTCGTATTGTTCCAGTTCGTTATTACAGATTCCGTTCTGTAATGATCCACATAATAGATCACAGCTCTTTTGTCTTTCGGGGCGAATTTCCCCGTATCCTGGCTGTGGAGATAAACCTGCCCCAGAAGATTTGCGACATCATCATCGTTATGATCGCGGAACAGGGTGCTGCGCGTGGTAAAAATCATATAGGAAGCGCCGCTCAAAAGCCGAATCTGCCGGGGAACTGTAACCGCAATGATGGGATTCCAAACCGCATCATAGGCAGCTGCCGTAACATCGACAATATCCGTTGTGGTAAGGGAGTGCGGGATGCGAAACCGGAAGACAACCTGTCTTCTCATGCCCTGGGAGAGCCCTGTCAATTCAACATGATATTGCCCTCCCCCATCGTCAACATAAGGGATTTCTGTAAGCGCTGAACCAATACTATTGCGCCTGTAGGCTTTGTAGGGCGCCCCGAATTTGTTCGATTCCACAAGAATCTGGATGATGGCGGAACTGTCCGTATAGGTTTGCATATAGGCGTCGCATACAACATCCACAACCGTTCTTCCAAAAATATTGTATTGCTGGGGAACGAGTTTGTTGACAATAGGTTTCTTGCCTTCGTTGGTGTAAAGCGATGCGTCGTCGATCCAGCAATCGAGCACGATCGGCCTGATTTTTGCCTGGAAGTCAAAGGCGGTGTTTGCCACAAGTTGTTCCCCTACCGAAATCTGGGAAATAATTGTATGTTTTCCCGAGAGACCTCCGGGAAGAGGAAGAGATGAGGAAAACGATCCATCCGGAAGAACAAAACCAGAGCCAAGCAGGTTCCCGGGATCCTCTCTGTCAAGATAAAATGAAGCCCTGCCCGGGTTTTTCTGCGATCCTGTGGGAAGTCCATTGCCGAAAACCGGCATTCTGCTACCAGGCTCCACTACATCCTGATCCGGTCCCCGAACTCCCATGTAAGAAACATGGAGGAAATAAGGAGTGGAAGGGGAATACGTCTGATTGGCGCGTACCTCGATATAAATGGTCACACCGGCTTTTCTCTGTATGAGGATTTTTTCCGGCGTAGTTCCCGCGTTGGTGGATTCCTCTATAGGTCCTGCTCCAACGCCTTCATAAAGATAAAGATTGTAATCCTGGGGGAGATGGTAAAGATGAAACATATAATAGCCGTCTTTATCCAATAGAACATAAAAGAAATCGACATCGTCATAAGGGCAGATATAAGCGCGAACCGGTTGGCAAATCTTGATTTCCTTCGCCTGTTTCTGATCATCGTTCGATTCATACATATCGGAAGCGCACCTTTCGATGATCTCCACATACGCCGTTACCGTCGGGTGGGAGAAAGGGATCGTGTCTTCATCATACCCGCTCACCGTAACGGAGTTTCCTACAATGGGAGCGACTGCCGGAAATGCGATTGCCCTGAATGTGAGGGAGATGGAGAAACTTTCCCCGGGAGCCAATGGTCCAAACCTGGCGATGAAATCATTGAAACCAATGAAACCCTGTTCTTCATTTATATAATCAGGAGCGGGTTCGGCTGAGATATAATCCAGATAAGCCGGGGGATAAGTATCACTGATCGTAAGAGATGTAAAATTTTTGGTTCCTGTATTGGTGACAATGATCTGGAAATTAACCAGTTCCCAGAGGTTTGCCACGCCCGATGATGGAGAAACGAGCAATTTCTGAACCTCGACAACCGAGGCAGGCTGCGCAAAACAGATATTCCCCAGAACCAGAATCCCTAAAACGAGAATTAAACTGTATTTTCGCATTTATGCACTCCCTCCTAAAAAAAAGAATTCTAAAAGAGTCGAATTTATTGAAGAAAAATATTAACAATTGAGGATTGATTAAATCAATAAAATTCAGGAGGCGGGAAGGAATATTTCCGGTAAATAGCGAGGGTTTCATCAATGAAGCGGTCCAGATTGAGGAATTCGAGCGCCTTTTTGTGTGCATTTTCGACTTTTTCCCTCGCAGGGGTCTTATTGGATAAGATTTCAATCACAACCGAGGCGAGATCATCCGGATTCCCGGGATTGATCAAAGCCCCGAGATTCCCTTCCTCCAGAAGCTCCGGAATGCCTCCCACAGAAGTCGCCACAATGGGAATCCTCGATGCCATGTATTCCATGCAGATACGGCTGGAACCTTCCGATCCCAGGGAGGCGATCACGCCCACATCGAGGGACGCGATCAGTTCCTCGATATTGTCCATGAATCCGGGCGTGTAGATATGCCCGAACACGCCTTTTTCCTTTGCCAGTTTGATAAGGGGGAGATATTTTCTTTCCGATCCTTTGCCTGCAATGACAAACCGGGCATTGGGGAAAACTCCGAGAATCTTTTTGATGGATTGAATGAAAATATGCTGCCCCTTGATGCGTTGCAATCTTCCCACGAGACCTATGAGAGGGGCTTGGGGATCGGTTTGGGGAATTCCGCATTGCCTTCGCATCTGTTCCGATCTTTTATCTGGCGAAAATCGTCTGGAATCAACCGCGGCGTAAATGATAGCGGGGGGAGCGGGCAAAGGAAGCCCATCGAGGCTGGATGCCGATTTTTTCGAAACGGCAATCACGGCGTCAGTTGCGTTTTTGTATAGCCATTTGTTGAATATGTGTTTTTTTACGGGGACCGTAACATGGCGCGTGCGGATCAGCGCCGGCCTTTTTTCCCTTGGAATGAAAAGCCGCGTACAGGCGGAAAGCCAGTGATCCTTTCCCCTGTGGCAATGTATGACGCTGATATTGTGTTTTTTGATGATGCTGCGCAATTTCAGGAAATCGAGCAGATCATGGATTCCATTAAAATTTGTGTTCATTTTAATGGCGTAATGAGGAATGTTGTTTTTCTTCGCATAATCTTCAAGGGGAAAATTCCTGCGGCATACCAGAATCGCATCGATGCCCCTGGAGCGCAAGCCCTGTACGAGGTTCATGGAGTGTTCCGCCTCCCCCACCCACTTATGGGCGGAATTGATGATCAGAACAGAAGGCGGGAATCCTGAAAGATCATGTTCAGAATCAGTTTTCACAATTTATCTTTCAACGATTTTTTCTGGTTGGGATCGATGCGGTAATATTTGAACGTATTTTGCGCCAAGTCGTGGGGTTTATAGTTTTTAAGCCAGGCGTGTTGCAGGTAAAAACCGAGCCTGTGAGTGCAGAATATCCAGGGGCAGTCTTTGATCACGATTTCCAACATTTTTTTATAGATTGCAGTTCGTTCAGGTGAACTTTCCATAAGGCTCGCTTGTTCGTAAAGTTTGTCAAACTCGGTATTCTTGTAGTTGGCGTTGTTGTCTCCGGGCGATTCATTAGGGCCATACAGGAGTTGGAGAAAATTTTCCGCATCCGGGTAATCCGCGCCCCATGCCGCTCCATACAGCTGCCCTTTCTTGTTTTTGATACGATCGAGAAACTGGGGCCAGGTATTGACATTGTATTTTATTTTAACGCCAAGCTGGCTGAAACAATCCACGACAAATTCATCGAATTGTCGCGCGATGGTGTCATTGCTTTGGGAATCGTAGGTGAGTTCGATCGCATCATCGGGAGCCAATCCGAGTTCCTTTTTCGCCTCGATCATCTTTTTTTTCGCCTCATCCATATCGTAATGCGCATAGGGATTATCAAGATTTGGATCGTATCCCTCCAGAGATGGGGGAATGGGTCCTTTGGCGCGGATGGCGCGGTTGTTATACAGGTTCACGATCATCTGATCCACGTTCAGGGAAAGGCTCAATGCCTGGCGAAGGGATAGACTCTTTCCCAGGATCGGATCCTCCATGTTGAAGGATTGATACGTGAGATCGATCATGGGCGTTTTCCAGAGGACGATTCCCTTTTTCGCAAGTTCCTCCTTGAGGTTTTTATCGGCGTCGATGGCGCTGTCGTAATTATCCTTGGGAATGCCGCTCCGGTCGAGATTCCCGGCAAGAAACTGAAGCCACATGGTTGATGGCTCTTTCATGATATGCAGAGTGAGGCTGTCAATAAAAGGTATGGATTTTCCGGCATCGGCAAGAAGCCCCATGTCCTCATCTTCCTTCGTACCTTTAACGGGATATGTTTCACTACGGAAACCGGCATTACGCGCATATACGATGCGGGAATCTCGAATCCAGCTCTCCAATTGGAAGGGACCCGTTCCTACCGGGTGATTGAGGAATTCCTCTCCATAGAATTCCACGGCTTCCCTGGGAACTGCGCAGGTATAAGACATGGTAAGGATATACAGGAGTTGGGGATAGGGTTTTTTAAGACGGATCACAAGGGTATGATCATCGGGGGCGGACAGACCTTCCACCGGTTCATCATACAGGGCGACTCCTTTGGCGTTTTCGGATTTTTCGCGAAATTCATCCAATCCCGCAATCCGTTCTCTGAATACCCACCAACCATTTGAATTGACTCGTTTATCCGCTATTCTCTTAAAGGAAAAGATGAAGTCCTGAGCGGTCAATTCGCGCCCTTTTCCATCTGTTTTCTGAAAACAGGGATCATCCTGAAACCGGACTCCTTTTTTGATCGGGATGGTAAAGGCAAGTTTATCTCCGGAAATCTGAGGCATTGCTTGGGCGAGAAGAGGCTCCACCCTGAATGGGCGTTCCAGGTAGGCGTATTGATACAGGGGCTCGTAAATCTGCGAAAGGGCAGTATGGGAATACAGGTCATTTGCCTGTGAGGGATCGAATCCCTTTATTTCAAGAGGAAGGGCGACGTGCATTTCCATGTTTGGCTGCTTCGTTTCTTCGCCTCCCTTGCTGCAGGAAAATACGATTATAATTAGAAAAATAAAGGCGAGCAGTCGTATCGACATTTTTTTATTCATGGCGTTAGAATGTCCCTCATTTGAATTTATACCCCTAATGCCGTTCCCACTTTCAATGCGACGCGGCAGGCTGCAACCTCATGGACCCTGATGATGGAGGCGCCGCGCTGTTCCGACATCACGGCTGCAGCAAGGGTGCCGGGGAGTCTTGCCTCTACGGGCGCACCCGTAAGATCGCCGATGAACCGTTTGCGGGAAATCCCCACTAGAACCGGCCGTTGGTACAGGTCGCGAAACAGCGAAAGATTTCTCAGGAGCATGAGATTGTGTTCCAGGAGTTTTCCGAATCCTATTCCCGGATCAAGAACGATGGAATCCCTATGGATGCCGGCGGATTCGGCTTTTTCCAACTGTTTGAGAAAGAAACCGGACACTTCGCCCACGACGTCCTTATACTCCGGCGCGTTCTGCATGGTTCCTGGAGTTCCCTTCATGTGCATTAAAACAACGCCCACCTTTTTTTCCGCGCAAAGATGAGCCATTGCCGGATCGCCGGAAAGCGCGGTAATGTCATTGACGATTTCCGCTCCCTTTTCTATCGCCTTCCGAGCCACTTCACTTTTCCATGTATCCACGGAAATGGGAATGGATATTTTTCCCCGGAGTTTTTCCAGAACAGGGAGAACGCGCCGCATTTCCTCATCTGCGCTTATAGGATTGCTCCCAGGCCTCGATGATTCGCCCCCGATGTCAATGATGTCCGCGCCTTCTTCCACAAGCCTCAGGGCATGATCGAAAGCGGCGTCAGGAGAAAGATATTTTCCCCCATCGCTGAATGAATCGGGCGTAACATTCAGAATTCCCATGATCAACGTTTTTTCTCCCGGAAAGAGCATTCTATCTGGTAGTTTCCAGGGAAAGGGCGTCCTGCCGCCGGGAATTTGCGCAATCCTGCGAATTTTTTCAGCAAGGATTTTAAAGGAAGGCGGCTGACGATTCAATTTTTCAATAAGTCTTTCATAATGCGCTAAAGCGCCGAGTAGGATTACATCCGTTTGAACGCAGGAGCAATCGACGCACCCTTTCGACGTGGCAGCCTCCCCCCCGATGGAGAGCATCTCCTGTTTGAGAATATTTGCCTGGTAGGGAGAGAGGGCATAAATCTTTATGGGGCGAAACACGGCTTTCGGCGCCATGATCCTGATTCCCTCGGGATGAGTTCCAATCTGAGCCATTTCTTTTTCCGCCTGTTCCAGGGAAAGAATTTCAATGCGATGAATCTGCGGGGAAATAAAAGATGGATCGGAATTCATCCGGCATAATCCTTTCTGAAAGATCAAGAATTGAAGTTTAGTATTTTGTTTCCGGAGGAGGAGCGGGCCTGTAAGGAGGTCTTTGTTCCCCTGCGTCTTCCTTGCCGGGTGGCTCCTCCCGTTCGCCTTCATCCTTGGTTGGTTCTGGTTCCTCCTCGGGAGTTTGTTCCCTTGTCTCTCTGATCTGGGGGGATGGGGGCGGAGGCGGAGGAGTCGAGGGCGTTGAAGGCGCAGAGGAGAAATCGCCTTCCGGTCCTAATGTCACGGCTGTTCTTTCCTGCCTGAGGGTTTCCAGATCAAGATGGGCGTTTTCAGCAAGGAGGCGCTTGAGTTCGACAGGTTTGTCGCTGGAAAGAAGGGGACCTGTTGTCTCCCCGGCCGGTTCCTTCGCTTCTTCGGGCGTTTTGCCGAAAAGGGAAGGAGACGTCAGTTCATCCAGATAAGAAGGCAACTCCTCGCCTACAAGTTCCTCGATGCTCTTGCCGCGGTAGAAATCCTTGTCGGTTGGTCTTTCCTCGATGATCGTGGGGGTAATGAAAAAGAGGATATTCCGCCGTATATCCTTTTCGGACTTTTTTCCGAACAGGGCGGGTCCGATGAACGGAATTTCAATCAGAAAGGGGATGCCCTCCCGGCTGTCCGTATCACTATTGGTGATAAGTCCCGCCAGAACTCTTGTCTCCCCACTGGGTATGATAAGAACGGTTTTAGCCGTTACCTCAGTTTTTTCCACGAGTGGATTTTCATTCACATCACCGATGAAAGAGGCGTCGCTGTTGGAAATAGTAATCTCCATCTCGATCAGTCCGTTGTTGGAAATGCTCGGTTTTATTTTTACCTCGAGACCATAGGAAACGCTGGTTTGTCCCGAGCTCTGCCAGTTGCTCTCCGAGTAATAATTTGTAGTGCGATAAGGTTTGTTGCCTCCGACTTTCACCTCAACCTCTTCCTGATTTTTGACAATGAACCGGGGTTGGAGGAGGATTCTCGTATCGTTTTTTATCATGGCTGCGGCGAGGCTGGCGCGGAAATATTTATTCAAATATCCTACGGCGATGCTGCTTCCCCCCATGGAGAATGTCGGAAATTCCTCATGGAGATTCAAGAAACCGAGGTTATCCGTGAGATCGCCGGATGTCCCGTTGGGAACAGATCCGAAAAGTCCATCCCTTGCCGCCGAGAAGAAATCCTCGCTGATATCCCATTTGATGCCAAAATCAAAGTTTCTATTGAAACTGGTATCGATCAATTCCGCATAAATCAGCGCCTGTTTCACGGGTTGATCGAGCGCCGCAAGAATCTGTTCGATTTTCTCATGAACCTCGGGAACATCCTGAACCACAAGCGTTCCGGTGCGATCGTCAATCTGCCAGAAAACATCCGCATCTTTGGTGATCACCTGTTCGATCGCCTTGGAGAGTTGCTGGGCAATCTTCCCATCCACGCCGATGTTATTGAGATTATACACGCGGAGTTCAGGACCCATATCCAGCACCTCCACCAGCATCTCCATGCGTTTGATGTTCTGGAAGATATCGTAAACAATGATCTGGTGGGTTTTGGGGTCCACTTCAATGGTTCCAGGACCTGACTTGTAATTTTTAAGCTTGTCTGCAATGGCGGATACATCGGCATGCCGGATGTAAAATGCCCTCCAGATCAGCTGGACATCGATTTCATCGAGAAGCCGTTTGATGAGTTCAATCACCTGGGGCA
>JAFGFK010000339.1 GCA_016931135.1 Candidatus Sumerlaeota bacterium
AATTTTATCCGCAATAAAATAAAGTTGAAACGTTTCATTTTAGAATGCGGAGAATGGGAATTATGGGAGATATAGGAGATATGAGAGATATGATATTTTCGGATTCCCTTTAATTATATTGGCTGGATAGTGGCGCCGGATTCGGCGGTCGTGATATAGATCTCGGGTTTTTTGCCACAGGCGCTCTCATATTCTCTTGACAGGCTTTCCGTGATCTCTTTCAATTGAGAGGGTTGAGCGAGGCTGACGGCGCATCCGCCAAATCCTGCGCCTGTCATCCGGCATCCAAAGACCCCTTCACGCCTCCCTGCAATGTCAACAATCGTATCGAGCTCGGGACACGATACCTCGTAATCATTCTTCAAACTCTTATGAGAAGCATAGAGAAGTTTTCCGGCTTTTTGAAAATCCTCTCTTTCCAGAGCCTTCACAAAATCAAGCGCCCTTTGATTTTCCGTTAGGTTGTGTTCGATTCGCTTCCGGCTCTTTTCCGATAATTTCCCCCTGTATTGCTTCCATAGATCCATCGGGATATGGCGGATGGAGGGATAATCCATGCCGCTCAATTGCCGGATCAGGCGAAATCCTTCCTCCGCTTCTTTCCTGCGCTGGTTGTATTCGGAATCCACGAGTCCTCGTTTTTTCATGGAGTCAATGATCAGGATCGCCGCCTTCCGGGAATTGAACGGCACGGCTTTTTCCTCCAGGGCGTGGCAATCGATCAACAGGGCGTGGTCTTTTTCTCCCAGCGCCGATATGAATTGATCCATGATTCCGCACCGCACCCCAACATACTCGCTGTTTTCCGCTCTCTGGGAAAGCAGGGCGATCTCCTTTGGGGAAAATCCCGAATGACATACATGATTCAGCAAAGTCGCAACGCATACCTCAAAAGCGGCAGAGGAGGAAAGCCCTGCGCCATGAGGCACGTCGCCGCAGATATAAGCGTCCATTCCGGGAACGGCGATCTTTTTGCTCATGAATTGATCCGCAACAGCGATAAAGTAACTGTACCACCCTTTTATCTTTGGAAGGGGAATTCGTGAGGATAGGGAAAAGGAAACCGATTCGTTATAGGATTCAGAGAAGAGGTTCAGGGAATCATCGCGGCGCAGCCTGGCTGCGATTTTCACGTTGCGGTTGATGGCGCATGGAAGAACGAAACCGCCGTTGTAATCCGTATGCTCCCCTATCAGGTTCACTCTTCCCGGGGCTTGTGAAATCCACTGGGGGCTTGATTGAAAGCGTGATTTGAATCCTTGTACTACATGTTCATCTGAAATCATGAAACTGCTCCCGATTTTGATTCTCACTGAAAGTGACCAAAAGGACTAAAGTGACTAAAATTACATTGGCTTTTTTGCGTGAGCCAGCGCGCCGCCAGATCGGAGAATATCGATTTCCAGCGCTGTCATATTGATCTGAGCGTTTATGTCTTCCTTATTCGTAAGATTCTTCATTCTGACAATTCCCTCGGAAACGCCGGAGAAATCGATTTCAAGTTCATCGCCCTGGTGCAGGGAATCCGTATTGCAAACAAGCGGGGCAATGCCGCAGTTGATAAGGTTTTTCCGATGGATTCTGGCAAAGGATTTTGCAAAAATACATGATATCCCGAGTTCCCGCGGCGCCAGCGCCGCATGTTCCCTGCTCGAACCCTGTCCATAGTTCTCCCCTGCTGCGATGGCGCCGCATTTCGCCTCCCGCGCCCTTTGTGAAAAGGTCTCGTCCAGATAGTAAAACGCGAAGCGCGCTATTTCGGGAAGATTACTGCGAAGATGTTGCGTGAGAGGTCCGGCGGGAAGGATGTCGTCCGTGGAAATCCCGTCGCCGAGTGTGATCAGAACTTCCGCCTTTATCTTTTCCGGAAGGGGCGATTGAGGCTTGAGGGGCGCAATGTTTTTCCCGCGGATTATTTCCGTTTCTTTACCGGATGGATGTAAAAGCATGGAATCATCGATGATAAATTCGGGAGATGGAAGAACCACCACAGGCAATTCGCGCGGGTCCGCAATTTCCCCCTGAAGGGCGCTGGCTGCGCATACCTCAACAGAACTGAGGGCGATCAGACAATCTTTGTTTCCTCCGCGGCCATACCAGTTTCGGTTTACGCTTCGGAGGCTCAAATGCCCTGCGCCGGGTACGAATCCCATTCCGATGCAGGGTCCGCAGCCTGGTTCCATGATACGGCAGCCTGCATTAACAAGCCGTTCCAGGCTTCCGTCTTTGATCAACATCTGGAGAACCTGGCGGGAACCCGGAACCACCATGACTTCGCAACCGGCATGAACCGTTTTGCCTTCCATGATCCGGGAGGCGATATACAGATCGCGCCAGGAACCGTTCGTGCAGGATCCGATATGAACCTGGTTGATTTTCGTTCCGCGCGCCTCTTCCATGGATTTGACATTATCCGGGGAACCGGGCATGGCGACAAGAGGTTTTAAACTCGATAGATCGATTTCGATGATCCTTTCATATTCCGCATCCGGATCAGGTTTGATTTCCTTCCAGGCGTTTTCTCTTTTCTGAGATTTGAAAAATCCGCGGGTGATTTCATCCGAGGGGAACACGCTGGTTGTGGCGCCGGTTTCCGCTCCCATGTTTGTTATGGTGGCGCGCTGGGGCACATCCAGTGAATGCGCGCCATCCCCGCCGTATTCAAGGATGCGTCCCACACCGCCTTTAACAGTAAGGATACGCAGGACTTCCAGGATGACATCCTTGGCGCCCACGCCCCAGGGAAGTTTTCCTGAAAGATCGATGCGGATCACGCGGGGAACCTTGAGATAAAAAAGCCCGCCGCCCAGGGCAACAGCGACGTCCATGCCGCCTACGCCGATTCCGAGCATACCGAGCGCCCCTGCGGTAGGGGTGTGGGAATCCGAACCAAGAAGCAGCGCGCCAGGGCGCCCGAAACGTTCATAATGAACCTGGTGGCATACGCCATTTCCGGGTTTCGAGAAAATTGCACCGAAACGCGACGCTGCGGTTTGCAGAAAAAGATGATCTTCTGACGATTCCCCTTTGAAGCATGCATTGGTATGATCCACATAGGAAACAACGACATCCGGTTTGGCCGCGTCGATTCCGAGGGACTCGAATTCCAGCCATGCCATAGTGCCGGTGGAATCCTGGGTAAGACATTGATCAACCGCGACGCCAATTTCCTTTCCAAATTCAACGGAATCGCCTGAACGCAGGCGTTCGCTGAAGATTTTTTGAGAAATGGTAAAACCCAAAGACAATTTACCTCCGAATGAAATCATCAATCAAGAGATTTTCTGTTTACACGCCCCATCTTTGCCATGCAACAGGAATCTGAAAGAGAAGGATGGCTCAAAATGATTGAATCAATATATATTATATTTCTGATCAAGGCATCGACGATATCAAAGGTGGAGAGAGTTGTGGGGCCACAGATATTCACGGGAAATATCTGTAGATATCTTTTCTGTGAAGAATACGGATAAAAACAAGCGTATCCCCATTCTGTTTTAATCCGAGTCGATAGTCGAAAATCCTGATGCGGAAATAATCCCCGCCGCCTTTAAGTTTTTTCATGTCTTTTAGTTCATGGGGATTTGCAATCTTCTCTGCATGGGAGATGATTTTTTTAATCTCACGAAATAAAAAGGGGTCTTTGATTTTTTTCAGGTCTTTTCTGAAACTCTCGCGGTATTCAATCTTCAATCATTTCCATCCAGAATTTGCATTATTTTATTTTTGCCCACAGGCTTGGATTTCTCGCCTTCTTTTATGGCGTTAAGCAAGGCGATATCTTCCAGCGCTTCTGAAAAGATATCATAAAATACTTCTCTTCGTTCTTCAATGACTTCAGCCATAGTTTCTTTCAGTAAAGTCTTCAATTGGCGATCATTCAACAGTGTTTTCATGGTATTCCTCAAAAAAAAAGATTATAAATATTCATAAATCCAACTGTAATGATCATGCAAGAGATTTTAATGTCTTCCTCATGATTTTCATTGCTTTTTCAATTTCATGTTTTTGATCAAAGCATCGGCGAAATCGGAGGTGGTAAGAGGCGTGGCGTCTTCCATGGAGGATGCCAGATCGATGGTTGCCTGCCTGTTCTTTAACGTTACCGAAACTGCGCTAATGACCAGATCAGCCGCCTCGTTCCATCCGATATGCTCGAGCATCATGGCGCCGGAAAGGATCAGGGAACAGGGATTGGCGATGTTTTGACCCGCGATATCCGGGGCTGTTCCGTGCGTTGCCTCGAAAACCGCGGTGTTGTCGCCCACGTTTGCCCCTGGAGCGATACCAAGTCCTCCCACCTGGGCGGCGCAGGCATCGGAAAGATAATCGCCGTTCAGATTGGGCGTTGCAATCACATCGTAATCATCCGGATGCAGAAGAATCTGTTGAAACATATTATCCGCAATCCGGTCATTGATCACGATTTCTTTGCTTATTCCCCATTCCGCACTCCGCATTCCGCGTTCCGCATTTTTCCCATCCGTATCACGCCCAAGGCGTGAGGAGGATGGCTTCATTCCGCCATTTTCGTGAAGTTCCTTTTCCGTGATTACAGATTCACGGAATTTCTCTTTCGCCACCTCATAGCCCCATTCGCGGAACGCCCCCTCCGTATATTTCATGATGTTCCCCTTGTGAACGAGGGTGACGCTTTTGCGTTTTTTCGCAATGGCGTATTCAATAGCCATAGAAACGAGTCTCTTGGAAGCTGATTCGCTGATGGTCTTGATCCCGATGCCCGAATCATCTTTAATGCCGCATGATAATTCATCATTCAAAAAACGAATGACTTTTTGAGCTTCCATTGAATCCTTCCGCCATTCAATTCCCGAATACACATCCTCGGTATTTTCACGGAATATGACGACATTGAGTCGTTCGGGAAAGCGAACCGGAGCTACAACGCCCGGGAAATAGCGTACAGGGCGGATGCAGGCAAAAAGATCAAGTTCGCGGCGAAGGGCAACGTTGAGGCTCCTGATGCCGCCGCCTACCGGGGTTTGAAGCGGTCCTTTCAGGGCTATCTTGTATTGGCGGATTGCCTCAAGGGTTTCCTTTGGGAGATATTCGCCGTATTTTTCTTTCGCCTTTTCCCCTGCGAAGATTTCCTTCCATTGGATGATGCGATCTCCGCCGTAAGCCTTTTGAACCGCAGCGTCAAGAACCCGCCGGGCGGCATCCATGATCTCCGGACCGATGCCATCGCCCTCGATAAAAGGAACTATGAGATATTCGGGGACAGATCCATTGAACTGCATTTTCTTTCCTTTCGCATGATTTCACCCTCTTACTAAAAAAACATCACATGAATTAGGTTATCTGATTTAATCCTGTCAAGGTGAATAGACTTTATATTTCCCGGTACGCCTATTGTTTTAACTTGACCTCATGAAAGTGATTATGGTTGAAGTCAATCTTGTTTAATTTGAAGACAGGTGATAAATATGAAATGGCAGGAACATATTATTATTGATCCCCAGATACTCGTTGGAAAGCCGGTTATAAAAGGAACACGCCTTGCTGTAGAATTCATTATTGAATTACTTGCCAATGGATGGACAGAAGAGGAAATTTTTCGTAATTATCCGGGATTAACCCATGAAGACATTCAGGCATGTCTGGGTTACGCAAGCTTTCTCCTTCATTCTGAAATGGTTTATCCTTTGAAAGTGTGAATATGAGGATTATAGCCAATGAAAACGTTCCGGGCGATGTCGTCAAAGCGCTTCGGGATGCGGGGCATGATGTAATCTGGATAAGAACTGATGCTCCCGGAAGCAGGGACGGGGAGGTTCTTGAATCCGCCCAGCGTGAAAACCGTCTTGTTATTACTTTTGATAAAGATTTTGGAGAATTGGCGTTCCGGCATGGACTTCCATCTCAGTGCGGAGTCATATTGTTTCGCATTCCGCCGATATCACCGGAAAATGTTGTAAAACTCATATTGCAGGCTCTCAAAAAAAGAGAAGACTGGTCAGGTATTTTTGCCGTGATCGAACCTGATCGTATTCGTATCAGACCTCTATCAAATAAATCATAAAATCCTCGACATTTCAAAATGTAACTTATACACAGATCGACTAACATTCGATTGGCAAGTGATCAAGGGCTTTTAAAAATATTTTAAAGGGAGACGTATAATGGAAGAAAAAGCAAAATTAATCATGGAAGGCAGGGAATACGAATTGCCCGTTATCACGGGAACGGAAGGCGAAAAGGCGATCGACATCACGCAATTACGCTCGAGAACAGGATATATCTCCTATGATCCGGGTTTCGCCAACACGGGAAGCTGCAAAAGCGCCATAACATACATCGATGGAGAGAAAGGCGTTCTGCGATACCGCGGCATCCCGATCGAACAGTTCGATACGAAAATACCCAATTTCGTGGAGGTGGCGTGGCTTATCATTTTCGGGCGGCTGCCGAAAAAAGAGGAGCTGCAGCATTTCAGCGAAAAACTCACCCGGCACGCCCACATTCATGAGGCGTTGAAGTATCACTTCGAGGGCTTTCCTATCACTGCTCCCCCCATGGCGATTCTTTCCGCCATGATCAATGCCCTTTCCTGCTTTTACCCCGAATTGTTCGAGCTGGAGACGCATGAACAATTCGAGGAGGCGGCTGCGCGGCTCATCAGCAAGATCAGGACCATTGCGGCATATTCCTACCGGAGTTCAAAGGGGCTTCCCTTCATTCCGCCGCATCCGAAGCTTAGATATTGCGCCAATTTCCTCCACATGATGTTTTCCATGCCCTATGATCTTTACGAGATCGATCCTGTTGTTGAAGACGCCTTGAATCTGGTTTTTATTCTGCATGCGGATCACGAGCAGAACTGCAGCGCATCGACGGTACGGATGGTGGGATCGAGCCGGGCGAATCTCTTTGCCTCATGCGCTGCCGGGGTGTGCGCTTTGTGGGGACCGCTTCACGGCGGCGCCAATACCGCAGTGATCGAAATGCTGGAGCAAATTCACAAGGGGAATTATACGCCAGAAGATTGCGTCCGTATGGCGAAGGAAAAGGGGAATCCGTTTCGCCTGATGGGATTCGGGCACCGGGTGTATAAATACTTCGATCCGCGTTCGAGGATTCTGAAAAAGGCGTGCGACAAGCTCCTGGCAACTTTGAAGATCAAGGATCCGCTTCTGGACATCGCGCTGAAGCTCGAGGAACTGGCGCTCAAGGATTCCTATTTCACGGAAAAGGGATTGTATCCCAATGTGGATTTTTACAGCGGCATCATGATGCGGGCAATGAGAATCCCCTTGAACATGTTTACCGTGATGTTTTCCATGGGAAGGCTACCCGGATGGATAGCCCAGTGGAAAGAGATGAATGACGATCCCAGATCGAAAATCTGGAGACCGCGGCAGGTTTACGCCGGGGAAAAGGAAAGGGATTATATTCCGATGGAGAAAAGGCAGTATTGATTTTGGATTTTGGATTTCTTTGTAACGGCAAAGTCTTTGAGGAAGCAGGGTGAATGCCGGGGAATGTGAGGAATAAACCTATTTTTGGGGAATGAATCTTACGTTCGATATCGAGTTTTATGGTTTGTATTCTGGATTCAACTCCGAAGGCACGGGCGCGCCGGTTTCCTTACGCCAGGCTTTCAGCATATCATGCAGTTCTTTCGTCTTTTCCGGGTTTGTATTTGCAAGGTTATTCTTCTCTCCGATATCATGCTTGAGGTTATACAGCTCCAGCTCGCCCCCCTCGAAATACTCATGAAGCTTCCAATCGCCGTAACGGACAACGGATCCCGGGCGTGTACGGAACTTGCGGTCTCTTGTCTCCGGGTTCCCCCCCTGCAAATAAATGGGGAAATGCCAGAAGATAGGTCTTTCAGGGATAGAGCCGGTTTGCGTCAAGAGAGGCATCAAGCTGACGCCATCCAGAATCTTTCCTTCCGGATTTCCTGTTCCGGTCGCTTCCAAAATTGTTGGGAAAAAATCGATCCCGCTGATGGGAACATGACATTTGCCGCCGGGCTTGATCTTTGCAGGCCAGCGCATCACCATGGGTTCCCGAATCCCGCCCTCGAAAAATGAACCTTTCCCCGCGCGCAGGGGCCATTGTTTACTGATTTTCCAGACTCCGCCGTTATCCGAGGAAAAAATCACAAGGGTATTCCTGGCGAGATCGAGATCGTCCAGTTTAGCCATGATCCTTCCGACATTTTCGTCGAGGCTATGGATCATTGCCGCGTATTCGGGATTCTTGTGCGCTTCGGATGGGGTTTCCTTCTTGTACTTGTCTATCAGCTCAGCCTTGCCCTGGAGGGGAACGTGAACGGCGTAGGTTGCGAAATGCAGAAAGAACGGTTTGTTTTTATTATTCTCGATGAACTTGACCGCTTCGGAACCCAGGCGATCAGTCAGATACTCACCCTTTTGTTTCTGTTCACAATTAGGATAATTATAGGGGCTGTGGTAGCCGCCTCCGGCTGGCGTACCCCAATGGCAACCTGCAATGTTGAAATCAAACCCCTGTGTTCTGGGATCATCTCCAAGATGCCACTTGCCAATATGGCAGGTAACGTAACCGGCGTCCTTCAAGACTTCAGCGATTGTGATTTGCTTGTCATCCAGAACGGTTTGGTTTTTGGTTGGTATGAGTTTTCTGTCTTTCGCCTTTCCTCTATCGGATCCACCGACAGTGTAAATGCCATGCCGTGGCGTAAACTGACCGGTCAAGCAGCAAGCGCGGCTGGGGGCGCAGTTAGCCGCCGGGGCGTAGGCATTGGTGAAGAACATTCCTTGAGACGTCAATCTGTCGATATGGGGAGTCTTGTAAAACGCGCTTCCCTGACACGACAGGTCTGCCCATCCAAGATCATCTGCATTAATGTAAATAACGTTGGGCTTGGGCTCCTCCCTATCCTTTGCTTCCGAAATGGCAGGCCGGAAAAGGCAGGATATCGCCAAAGCGGATTGCAGAAACCGTTTGCGGATTATTTGTTTTGCAGACATGCTTGCTCCTCATATTAACCAATATAAATCGCATAGAATTCAAGTATTCTATGGGGTACGCCCGATGACAGAACCAATTTGCCAGACTCCTGTTATATGATCATCTATTTCCTGGAAAGCGACGCTCCCCAATGAATATCCGCGAAATCCATGAAACATTTCCAGTCATAGGAAGTCAGATCATGTTTGCCTGTGCGGATATGATAACCAATCCTGCCTTTAAAGAGAGGGGTATCAGGATTGGGTAGGGCGTTCGCGCCTACCCCATCGAATCCCAGGAGTTTATATACAGGACTTGCCAATACGCATGCGAGGAATTCGCCCTCCGGATCAGCCCATTTATCGAGCGTGGCGCTTGCCACATAAACGGGACGCGGCGCAATCAGCGCAATCAAAAGATGCTGGTCAACGGGAAGCTCCTCTTCCCGATCATTGAAGCGTTTGTAGTTCTCGCAGAACCAGTGGGGAAAGTTTTTGTTGATGTCTTTGAGCGTCTCACCCTTCCTGCGCCGTGAGATGGCTGCGCCCGAACACCCTGAGCAGTTGGAAATTACGATGGAGAAACGTTCGTCCTGTGCGCCCGCCCACAATGCGGTTTTTCCGAGGCGGGAGTGCCCAAGAACGGCTATCCTGTCATGGTCAACCTCATCATCCGTCTGGAGGTAATCCATGATACGGCTCAAACCCCAAGCCCATGCGGAGACAGCGCCCCATGAGTCATCCCTGCGTTCATTTTGCGCATCTAATAAGCCATGAGCGCCATTAGCGAATCCGTCGTGGAAATCCGGATCTATGTCGCCGTAATACGCGGTAACGAGACCGTAACCGCGGGCGCAGATTTCCTCGATGGGGAATCTTGAGCTTTTTGCGCCGCGGAATTTTTCCGGGGGGCTGTAATTCTCCCGGACATGACTTTTGGGGAGGGGAATTTCCGGGGCAGGATGCGTCGTATGGTTTCCGCCGAAGTTGAGTAATGTGAAAACCGGGACCGGCTTTCCCTCCCGCCCTTTCGGAAGATAAATAAGCAGATCGATCGCCAGGTTTTTCCCTTCATGCCGGATATCAAGAGAGACCTGTTTGCGCGAGACTTTTCCTTCGAAGACATTGGGGCTTTTTTCGGCCACAGTCGCCTTGAGCGTGAAAGGTTTATCCGGCGTTCGACCATAGACGTATTTACGGAACAACTCCAGTATTTCAGGACCTCTTTCCGTTCGCCAGGCTGTTGGAGTTTGTACGCTCCGACCATCAGACATTGTCAATGGATCAGGCATATTTCCCTGGGCAAAAATGTTTGCACAGGCAATCAGGATACCCATCAGAGTCAGTCCAACTATCTTTTTTGAACCCATTATCCTTGTCTATTCCATTTATGCAGTATCGAATTGAAGACTTTTCAGCATTTCAGCTGGTACGCGTTTGCTTAATCCCAATATCTCGATCCCGACGACATTTTCATTTGCATCATAATCAAGAATAACGCCCGGCTTAATCTCCTCGGAATCTACTATAGCAGCCTCATCAAGCCGAAAATATAA
>JAFGFK010000340.1 GCA_016931135.1 Candidatus Sumerlaeota bacterium
CACCCTGGTTCCCGAGATGATTTACTGGATACAAGCCGAGATCACGGATGGAGAGAATTTCACCTATCGCATTTTTGCCCCGGGATCCATCAAAGTGTCTCATGTAACAAAAGAACAGATCATAGCCCACCTGCTTTCCGAAATCCCGATCACCCCGGAGAGGATGAAGTTCGCCGATTTCAATAATGACGGCATCCTTGACATCGCCGACCTGGTGTGCCTGTATATAATCTGGGGAAATGCCCCGTAAAAACAAAAGATACTTTTTGACGGGATCAACAGGATAAGCAGGATTCTTTGATTATCCATCTTTAAATTTCAAAACACAAAGATAGCGTCATTCAGTGGGACGGGTCTCCCGACCCGTCTTGACCCATCTTCTCCCAATATAGATTCGGAACGGGTCGGGAGACCCGTCCTACTAATTTACTTTATTTTGTCAATTTCGCCCCGTGATTTTATCTTGCATTGAAATGAAATATTTAATAAATGGTTAGTGTACTTTTGGCGATCGGTAGCGGACACAAAATAGAAGACCATTTCGTTGACGTCAGCGAAATGGTCAGGATCGGGTATGATTGGATATGTTTTCTAAAAACAGCGATAATTTACTACAGAGAAAGGGCGAAAAATATTGGAGGTTCAGGAAAAGAAGGATTTGTGATTTATACGGCTATCGCGTATATCATTTCCACGATACAAGCGATACCGCGGGGATTAAAATAACTTATCCCCATCTTTCTACAATTTCCTGCGCTGCGTTCGGGAGGACGCCTGCCATTCTCGCCACATCGAGGCAGGTGAACCGGGCGCGAAACTCATGGGCATGCAATAGCGCAGCAAGCAGCCTCTCTTTTGAACACCCGATGTCTTCCGCTCGAATAGCGCCGCCGGCGCGCTTCAGGCAATCCCTGATCTCCTCCGGCGAACGGAGATAAGATCGCAATTGACTCCGCAGATTATCCCAGGCGTTTCTATCGGATAAAATCTCCACAGCCTGATGAATGCGGGGAACTTTTTCGCTGTATTGTTTTTCCACTCCATCGGAAAGTTTGCCCCAGAAAGGCGCATCTATCCCGGATATCGCAGGGGAAAAAACAGGGCGATCCAACGCCATAAGGCGGCGATAAATCTCGGAACATATTATCGTGCCAAGCCCCACCTGCCGCCCGTGAAGATCATGCGGAACGGAATCCAGCGACGACATGGCGTCCAAAGTGTGCGAGATCAGATGCTCCCCCCCTGATGCTGGCGCGGAACTCTCCGCCATGGTCATGGCGACTCCGGTTAAAAGAAGCCCGCTAAAGAGCGACTCGATCGCCCCGGGGTTGCCCGATTTTATATCCTCCGGATGCTCCCTGTACAAGGGTTCAATATCCGCAATAAGGGAAACGGATTCTTCACAGAAAAAATCGCCGAATAAAATATGATTCATTTTCCAATCCGTGGAGCTGACGGATTTCGCCAGGGCGTCCGCTAGTCCTGCGGTCGTCATTTTATACGGCGCATCGCGCAATAGAGATGGCGTGGCGACGACAACCCTGGGAGGTCTGCATCGAATCAGGGTTTTAATCCCATCGACAATGGACGCCGCATTGGCGGATGTGTAACCGTTCATACTCGCAGCCGTGGCAAGGCTTACATAGGGCTTGTCCAGATCAAAGGCGATCCATTTCCCCAGGTCATTGATCACGCCCGTTCCCACGGCAAGCAGAATATCCGGCTCGCTGATTTCCTTCATCAGCTTATGATACGTGAGATCGTCGCATTCGGGAGAAACGTTTTCCTTCGGATCGGGAATGACATGTTCCGCGACGCGCCATCCTTTTTTCCGGAGAATATTCGCTGCTGCGCTGCCTGCCGCTTTGCAGGTTCTTTTATCCATGAGGATCGCAACGCGCCTTCCTTTCGAGTATTGACATAAGATTTCATCCAGCATTTCGATGGCGTCTTCGGAATAAATCACCTGTTCCGGATCGATCCGGTGCGTTTTGCCGCAGCTGCACTGAAATGTCTTGCCATAGATTTCATTTACAGGAAAATCCATCTTACATTCCTCCTTAATGTTTTTACATCATAAAAGAAAGCTCATCATCGGAATGACTCTCTTCCTTTCTTTCATAAGCGTCGCGCGCAAGCCTCAGGAACTCATCGGGCTTCACTACTGAAAATCCCTTTTGTTTCAAACGGCGCACGGTTTCGATCACGACATCCATATCCGCCTTGTAGCAATTGACATGTGCGGAGACAAAGGCGGGAAGGGATTGCGCGGACGCCGATTCCTCGAACTCCCGCATCACCGCATCGATGTCGTCGCGCACGAGCGCGCCGGAGGGACACCACAATTTTCCATTCACTATTCGCGGATTTTCCCCCGGGATGCGTTCCCATCCCTGGAAAAAACCGTACGCCTCCGGAATATATTTCATGTAACGTTCGATGACCTCCGCATCCACCAGGTCCGCGCCCTTTTGATCCTTCACGCCGCCGAATTCCTCCATCTGCTTTCTGGAATAAGAAATCGCGCCCCCCTTGAGCTGATGCTCTATCGCTCCCCCGGGAAGATGCCGCACCACGCGATTGATCGTCCAGATGGTTTTCAGGGAGGTTTCCCGCATGAGTTCCGCGGAACGCCTGAGGTAGCCCTTCCAATCGGGAAATCCGCTCAAATAGTTATAACCGATGCCGGAAGGACCGCACACAAGGTAGTCGTTCTCTGTGCGCGTTTCATAATAATATTCGAGAACCGCGGGCGCCACGCGGGCAAAGATCGGCGCCACCTCCCACCCCAGGGGAACCTCCCCCCTTCGGGGATGCGACCAGAATTTTTTCTGCCCGTCGCACATGGAATGCCACGAATCGCCATCAGAAAGCGTAATGGTTGCATAACGCGCCCCGGGATCGCTCCTCTTCCGGCGCGAGTGTTCCTGAACGTAACTTTTCTTCGCCTTCACATGCTGGTGAAAGGACATGTTCCACGCAAAGGCGCAATAAACTTGAATATTATGCCTGCTGCAGAAATAAACATGGGTCGCCTCGCTGTCTTTTTTGGTATGCCATCCCAGCATCATGGCGTGATCCGGGGCTTTTGTCTGAACCTCATCCCAGATGCGGGCTTCGTCCGGATAATCTGCGTCATTGACGGAAAGCCCGAGGCAGAAGCCTTTTCGCGCAACGAGAAAATCCATGGTAGGGAAAGGGCGGGGTCCCTCCTCCTGAAAATAATTGGCGAGGATGGCGAGGTCGCACCTAGGCAAGATATTCTGAACCGCCCATTGCGCGGCGGAAATTTTATTTTCCCACTTTCCGGAAAAATCGGCAAGGAGCGAAAGCCCGAGCGAATCGAGTTTGGGGGCGGATGAAGGATGACATACAAGCGCGCTCTCCACTCCGGCAAGCGCAATTGCTGCATTCAGGGAATCCGGCGTCTCCGGATCGTAAACAATATACCCGCGCGCCCGGTTTGCATAGGTGGAAAGGAGATTTTCCGCAGTAACTTCCTCTCCTTCCAAGCCGTAGGATTTATACCATTCGATCCAGTGTTTTTCGAACCCATCAGGTTTGGGAAAGAGATAAATCCGGGGGGCGTCCCTGTTGACGATCCCCTGGAGGCTCAGGAAACAGGGAATGTCCTCCTCGGGTACGGATTCGAGGAAAAGGACGTGAAAAAGTTCGGGCGACATGGCTTCCTTCCTTTCACAATCTGATTTTATGTTAAACCCAAACGATTCCGATGCAAATAATCAAGGAAAAACCTTGACCCGTTTTGCCCCTGAGATGATAAGTTCTTTATCTATCTGATATTATGAAAGAATAGCGGCGAGGATTTTATAAAGCATGGATTTTCGCGATCATCAGATGCAGACCATAGTGGGGCATGATATTTTAAAAACCCTGGTCCAGCGTTTTGTCCAGAATGACGCCCTGCCTCAAGCCTTGCTATTCCAGGGACCTCCGGGTATCGGGAAAAAATCCTTCGCCGTCGCAACGGCGAAATACATTAACTGCAAGGGCGAGGCGGGCTCGGGCGCGTGCAGTTGCAGCTCGTGTTCCAGGATCAGCCGCGGCGTTTACCTGGATGTTACCATCCTGGCGCCGGAGGGCGCCGCGCGCGTCATCAAGATCGAAAAGATCCGGGAACTACAGGACAGCGCCTTTCTGACCCCCATCGAAGCCCGCAAAAAATGCTACCTGATCTTCGACGCCGAGAGAATGAGCGTAAGCGCAGCGAACAGCCTCCTGAAAATCCTCGAAGAACCGCCCCGACACCTGCTCATAATCCTGACCACCACCCATCCGCACGAGATGCTTCCCACGATCCGCTCCCGGTGCATGACGTTCCGTTTTTCCACGCTTCCCACGGAGAAAATCAGGAACTGGCTCCGGGAAATTCACAACGCAGACCAGACGGTTTCAGAGGTGGCGTCGATTTTATCCGAGGGAAGGCTCGGGCTGGCGCTGGAGATCGCCAAAGGCGATTTTATAAAAAGAAGACAGGAACTGATAAAGGAACTGGACATCTTCGATCAGCACGGTTTCGCCGCGGTGTTTCGAACCGCGCAAAACGTCAGAGACCTGTCGCCGTCTCTTTCCGCTGCGCTGGATGATCTCATGATCTGGTACAGGGATTTGCTGGTTGATAAGCTGGCTGCGGATGCGCCGGGGCTTCTCATGAATGAAGATCAGAAGGAGGAAATCCGGAGGCGCTCTTCGGTTCTAACTGTCAATGGTCTGTACGAAGCCTTTTGCTCTCTGATGGAGAAGCAATATCTGGGGCAGCGCATCATGATCGAGCCCCTTCCGATGATGGTGACGCTGATGGACCTCGGCGCCGCGCTCAAAAAGCAGTAAAGATTCGAATATGGATTATTTCTGGAGGAATTCCTGGAGTTTTCGGGCGACGGCGTTCCAGCCGGACGCGCTGGAATAGACCACCACGCCTTTCTTGTTTCCCTTATTATCCAGCACAACAAATGCGGGAACCTTGAACACCCCCAGCTGGCTTGACAGGACGCCGCCGCCGAGCTGGTTGATATCATTTTTAACGCAGACGAATTGCTTTAAAAAATGCCGCACCGC
>JAFGFK010000341.1 GCA_016931135.1 Candidatus Sumerlaeota bacterium
GACCTGGATTTTGCCGGCGCGCCGCTTCCCCTCCTGGGAACCACCCCGGCAGCCTGGGCGGATTCTCATATCATCTGTTTGAGAAACGACCTCGAGGGGAAACGCCTGGAAGTGGCGTGGCGGTTCAGCAAATATCTCTCTGATAACAGCCTCGAATGGGTGGAGGGGGGACAGGTTCCTGTTCGCCAGAGCCTTCGCAATACCCCGCGTTTCCAGAACATGAAGATACAACAGGAATTTTCCAAACAGCTCCCTTATATCCGATACATCCCCCGGATTCCATTCACCTTCGAGTGGAGCATGGAGATGTCCGTGGCGGCTGAAAAGGTTCTGAAGGGGCGCCTGGGTGCAAAGGAGGCGCTGGAAGAGGCAACGGAAAATGTCAATAAAACGATCCGGCGGCGAAACCAGATGCTCGTGGAGCACCAGAAGAGAATAAAATGAATAAAAAAAGCATATTATACCGATATTCCGGGTATCTCTTCCTTGCGCCGTACCTTTTGCTTTTCTGCGTGTTCCTTGTGGCGCCTTTGTGTTACGGGCTCGGTTTGAGTTTTTTCGAGTGGGAGATGATCTCGCCTTTTCCCCCGCGGTTTAACGGTTTGGAAAATTACCAGGAGGCGTTGAAGGATCAGTATTTCTGGAAGGCGCTCTGGGCAACAGCTCGATTCGTCATCATGATCGTGCCCACTGTGATTTGCGGGGCGCTTTTAGTGGCAACGCTGATCAACGCCCTTCCTTTGAAGCGTCAAGCCATTTTCCGCGCCTCGTTCTTTTTTCCCACCCTGATCTCCATCAGCGTGGCGGGCATATTGTGGCGGTGGTTCTTCAATACGGAGTTCGGACTTTTCAATGCGGTTCTGGCAAATTTCAGCATGAAGGTTCCCTGGCTCTCCGATATTCGCTGGGCGATGAAATCCATTGCCTTCATGACGTTCTGGTGGACCCTTGGGGGGCCCATGGTGGTATTGCTTGCCGGGTTGAACCAGATTCCGGATCATTATTACGAGGCAGCGGCGATCGACGGCGCCAATGCTGTGCAGAGATTCATCCACATCACGATACCGCTCCTGCGTCCTGTTCTGCTCTTTGTAAGCGTGATGTCCATCATCGGATCGTTCCAGGTATTCGGGCAGACCTTCATGATCACGCGGGGGGGACCGGAATTTTCCACGCGCGTTCTGGTGCAGTATATTTACGAAACCGCTTTTTCCTTTTACAGGATGGGATACGGCGCAGCGATGAGCTGGCTGTTGTTCCTTGTTATAGCGGTTTTTTCCATCGTTCAATTCCGCATCATGAGGGAGCGATAGGAATCAAGATATGAAAATTGTCAGCTCCATGATTTTATACCTTGTTTTGATCCTGGGCGCGCTCCTTTTTGTCTTTCCGGTTGTATTGATTTTCATCACGGCGTTCAAGCCGGATGGCGAGATCGTGCATTTCTACAGCATCCTTCCCAAAGAATGGACGTTCGAGAATTTCCGTGAGATATTCGCAAGCCCGGAGGAAATCCCGATTTTCCGCTGGTTTGCGAACAGTCTTTTAATTTCCACCATGGTGACGCTTTTGATCCTGACGGTTCATTCGCTTGCCGCATACGGTTTGGCGCGGCTCGATCTACCGGGAAAAAAATGGGTGTTTTCCATGATCATTGCCACGCTGATGATCCCGGGGCAGATATTTCTCGTTCCGGTATATCTGATACTGAACAAGCTGGGATGGCTGGATACGCCGCTTGCCTTGATCATTCCGGCGGGAGCGGGGGCATTCGGCGTGTTTTTATTGCGCCAGTTTTTTCTCGGGATTCCGCGCGATCTCGAGGATGCGGCGAATATCGACGGCTGCACCCGGCTGGGGACATATTTTCACATCATCCTGCCGCTTTCCAAACCGGCGCTGGCAACGCTCGGAATTTTTACGTTCCTGGGTTCGTGGAACGATTTCATGGGTCCCCTCGTTTTTCTCGATTCGGTGGATAAATACACGCTTCCCGTGGGGATAGCGCTTTTTCAAACCTCGTATTATGCGGAATACGGACTCACCCTGGCGGCGTGTGTGGTTTGCACATTGCCTGTGGTGATCGTGTTCCTGCTCTTCCAGCGTCATATCATAAAAGGAATCTCCCTCACCGGATTAAAAGATTAACTCCGCCTCTTATGTCAAAGATGAACCGCGAAACTCTAACGCAATCCGCCGCAGTCTTGCAGGATCGTCTTCTCCAATCGTTGACTTTGTTTTATTAACACCTTCTGACGTCTGCGAAGTTCGGCGGTTCCCTTGCGGCAGAATTTTAATTCCTCGAATCCAGGGGATGATCCTAACGAATTTACTTTCTTAAAGTTGGAGATCTCTTGAGAAATTTCGTGGAGATTATCTTAAAAATTCGTGGTTCCTTTCTAAAAACGATACTATGAACGAGAAAACTTTCGCATATTAACCACAAAAAAAATTCTGTTTCTTTTTCTTTTATAAAAATTCCCGATTTATCTTTTCGTGGTTAAAAGACGGGTTTAGCGATTATACACAGCTTTTTTATTTTCTACCACAAAGTCTCGAAGTTCACCAAGGGGATGCGGTAAAATTACTCTCTGATTCGTGAAGAATGGCAAACATTCGTGGTTCAATATGATTAGTGGTATGAGAAATTCTTCCAGGAATATTCTTTGACACCCGTTACGGAATACGCTAATGAACCATTCTTGATGTTATCAGAGGTTAAGGAAATGAAAGT
Organism: Candidatus Sumerlaeota bacterium; assembly: GCA_016931135.1. Classification (GTDB taxonomy): domain Bacteria; phylum Sumerlaeota; class Sumerlaeia; order MWCT01; family MWCT01; genus JAFGFK01. Next base: position 2,735 of record JAFGFK010000341.1, read on the forward strand.
TAAGAAGACTTTTCTTGTCTTGTCTGGAATTGTCTTAACTCTATTACGGATTTCAGGGGGGAAGGTCATGGAGCAGGAATTCAAGGTGGAGAAAATCGCGGAGAACCTGGCGTTTCCGGAGGGTCCGGTGTGGCATCCGGATGGTTATCTTATTTTTTCCGATGTGCACGATTTCAAGATCGTGAAAATCAAACCGGAAGGGGGAACAGAGGTCTGGTTCGACAAGGGAAAAAAGACAAACGGCTTGATTTTAAGTAATGATAGCAAAAAGATTTACGCCTGCTGCTATTCTGAAACCGAACTCCTGGAAATCGATCCCGCTACAAAAGAATATAAAGTTCTTGCGTCGTCTTTTGAGGGAAGAAAATTCAATAACGTGAACGATGTGGCGATCGATGCGGAAGGGAATGTTTTTTTCACGGATCCCAAGTGGGGCGCCAAAGAGGGGGACATCCAGGGGGTGTATTGTTATTCCAGGGAGGGGAAACTCTCCCTCGCGGCAAAAGTGGATAAACAACCCAACGGTTTGGTGGTAAGCCCGGATCAGAAATGGCTCTACGTGGATCGCTCCGGGGGGCATGATATCTGGAGATTCAAGCTCGATAAAGGCGGGATTTTATCTGAAGGCGCCCAGTGGGTAAAGCTGGAGGCAAGAGCGGAGCCGGATGGAATGACGATCGACAGCAAGGGTAATCTCTATGTTGCCCAGGCGGGAAATGGAAAAATATGCATTATTTCCCCGGAGGGCAGTATCCTGCAAACTATCCCCGTGGTTCCGCGCCTTGCCACCAACTGCGAATTCCACGATGGTGACGAATCCATCCTGTATGTAACGTGCGGTGGAAAACAGGACAAAAGGGAGGGCTCGGTTCATAAAATCATTATAATGAAAAATGATAAATTAAAAATGTAAAATTAAAAATTATGGTATAAAAATCAACGGGATTAAAATCTTCTCAATGTAAGGAAGATGGATCATGAATAAAGTAGTACTTGTCAAAGATGGAAAAACGGCTTGGCAGATTCTGGTGAATGCAAAAAATGAAAAGGGATTCGATTTTGCGGCGCGCGAGCTGCAGAAATACATCCAGAAGATGAGCAAGGGCGCGCTCCGGATCGTGGATAAGGAGGAAGGCAATCCCATAATCATCATATCTCTGAGAAAGGCGCTTTGCCCTGATGACCGATGTTCGCTTCCCGCCATTCCAAAAGGATATGACGGATACGCCATCCTGGTAACAGAGGCGAAAGGCAAAAATCCTGCAAGGATCATCATCGCCTCGGAAAACGGACGCGGGGCAATCTACGGGGCGTATGACATCCTGGAGAAACTGGGTTGCCGGTGGTTTTATCCTGAAGAAGACCCCTTTGATCCTGAAGTCGTTCCTCAAAAACATATTCTCAACCTGCAAACCGGTTCCTGGGCAGTCTCCTCCCTTTTCGAGCACCGCATCTGCAACGGTGCGGAGTGGTTCTTCGACATCGACCCGGGAAAAGCCCTGAAACAAATGGACTGGGCGATGAAAAACCGTTATAACGCCATGGGATGGCAGAGCGAAAGCAAGACCTCGTTACAATCCCAATATGAAAAATTGCGCGATACCGGGCTTTTGTATGAGCTGGATAGAAGGGACATGTTTCTTCATGGACCCGCTCATTCCTTCGATCATTTTTTAAAAGCGGAAGATTACATGGAATCCCATCCGGAGTGGTTCGGGATGCGTGATGGGAAAAGGGCGCCGCAGACTTTTGCCGGGGCGCAGTTCTGCTGGTCGAATCCGGAGGCGAGAAAACAGTTTCTGAAAAATGCCGAAGATTTCATCAAAAACGCCCCGCATCATCATATTTTCTGCACCATTCCATTTGACGGGGGAATCGCCTGCTCATGCGACGAGTGCAAAAAAGCCGGGGCAAGCAACCTGCTCATGACGATCACGGGTGAACTGATCGATATGATGGAAAGGATTCGCCCGGACGCCCATCTCGAAACCATCGGCGGTTACGGTCCTTCAACAGACCCGCCTGCGATCCAGGGGCTCCACCCCAAACTCCGGGTGATCTGGGCACACTGGGGGCGTTATCACGGATACGGGTACGACGATCCCCGATACGATCGCAGGGAAAACCTTGCGCTGTGGAGAAAGGCTTGCCGGGGAGGAATTACCATAGCCCAGTATTACACGGATAACTTTGCGGAGCCGTGGATACTTCCCCCCTTTGCCATTGCCATTGCGGGAGACAGGAAATATTTCCTGGAAACAAAAATGGACTCGGTTTACATGCTCATGTGGCCCAAGGGCTACTGGTGGAACCATTCATTGAACGGCTACCTTGCGGGGAGATGTTTCTACGATGTTTCCCTTGATCCTTACGAGATACTGAAGGATTACGCCCTGCATTATTATGGCAAGGAAGCGGGCAAATACATCGGCGGCTGGTACCGGGAATGGGCGAAGAATCCCGATCTTGCCTACCGCGTGAAAGACGATGCGCAGGATAAGCATCGCGCCATGCTGCTTTCGCAAAGGAGGAAATATATCGACCCGGGGGTAAAGGCGGCGGAAGAAGACCCGGCGTATTCATACCGGGCGGCGAAAGTGGAAAAACTCCATATCCTAGCGGAAAGACTGGGAGAAATGCACCACAGAAAGGACGTCATCAGACAGCTCCGGAAACAGGGAAAATTCAACGAGGCGAAAGAGGCGCTGAAAAAGGCGGACGCTTACACGGATGAACTCATGGAATATTTCTACCACCTTGCGGATTTGAACCAGGGGCTCATGGATCGCAAAGAGGTACCATGGTTCATCAAGATCAAGGTAAAAGACTGGATTGAGGAAGAGGCAAGGAATATCGAGGAGAAAAAATCCAGCGGCGAAACCAGGGAAAATCCGCAACAGCCGGATGAAACCCAGGTATTGCCCCTGGAGGTTGCCGGTACGGGCAACGAGAAATGAGGTTGAACATATCCACAAGGTGGGGCGAAATGTTACCAAACCAGGTAAGGGGAAGAATTTTCAGGGAAACCACCCCAAAAGAGACGCGGCGCATCAAAATGACACATAATAAATTGTATAATATTGATTATTAGGGCTTTATCTTCTTTCTTTGTCATTTATATCCACAGCGCTTAATAAGGGAGATCTCCATTTTTTTAATACTTAGATGGAAAAACCCACTTGACAGAGAAAGGGATGGCTCATTATATCTAACATCCTATTTTTTCACTTGGAGGAAATAACGAATGAAACGAACTTTCCAGCCGCATAATCGCAGACGAAAGAACATACATGGTTTTCGCGCCCGAATGAGCACAAAAGCTGGGAGGGCTGTCTTGAAAAACCGTAGGGCTAAAGGAAGAAAGAGACTGACTGTCTGAATATCATTCAAATGAATACTTATCCCTTTCCGAAGAGTTACCGCCTGATACGTTCTGCGGAATTCCGTAAGGTATATAACGAAGGGAAAACAGTACGCTCGAAGGCGTTTCAACTATTCTATCTTATGGGGGAAGAGAACAAGCCGGCCAGGCTGGGGATAACGGTTACAAGAAGTTATGGAAAAGCCGTACAGCGGAACAGGGTCAAGCGTTTGATTCGGGAGGCGTTCCGGAGGGCTCATTCCTGTTTGAAGTTCGGGTATCAGATGGTTATCAATGTTCGCAGCCAAGCCGAAGGGTTGACTCAAAAAGAGGTATCCAGCGAATTGGAAAACCTCTTTTCGAAAGCGGGGCTGAATAGAAGTGCTGATTAAGATCGATCGTGGATTAAGACTTATTCTTTATCATATCATTTTACTATATCAGAAATTTCTATCGCCTCACTTGCCGCCCAGTTGCCGGTTTGTGCCCTCCTGCTCCCATTACGCCTGCGAGGTTCTCCAGCGCAAGCCTCTTATCCCGGGGCTTTGGTTGATTATCAAAAGGATACTAAAGTGCAATCCGTTTCATCCGGGGGGATTCGATCCGGTTCCATAAAAGGATCCTGATCTAAAAAGGACTTTTTATCATTATGGAAAAACGTTGGGCATTTTTTCTGTTCGTAACCCTCCTCATCTATATTGTTTTCATTGGAATGATCAATAAAAACGCCCAAAGAATCAAAGAGCAACGCCAAGAGGAAGAACAATCGCTTTCGGAATCGAGCGCCCCGGAAATTTCCAGTTCGGATTCTTCCAGCACATCAACCCTTGCCAAAATAAAAGCCGCCCCGGTTCCATCAGCCCAAGCGACAGCGCCTCCCCAGCCCTACCAAAAGGAAGACATTATTACCGTTGATACCAGACTCTACCATGTGGAGCTGACTTCCCGGGGAGGGAGACCCCTTCGATGGGACATGCTCGTTGAAAACAGCTCCGATACCGACCAAAAAACCTCCCATTCCTTGCGGCTTATCGAGATCATCGGGGATGAACAGGATCGCGAGCTTCCCCTCGAGATCGATTTCCGGGAATATAATTCCGTCAAATCATACCATATTCTGAACCGGATGATTTTCGAGTATGATAAAAAGGTTTTGGAAAACGGCGATATCGAAATAATATTCACCTCCCCCCCTGTGGAGGAAATTTACATCACGAAACGCTACCTTTTCAAGGCGGATTCCCATCTGACCGATTTATCGGTCTCGATGCACAATACAACCGGCAACGACATCATTATCGATGATGGGGGGAAGGGATTGGGCATATCCTGGGGTCCCGGGCTCGGTTTACTGCAGAACATCGCAGATTCGTATGAAAAACGGTTTGCGAAAAACATCTATTGCCTTGAAAAGGGGGGCGCGGATAAATTCAATCCTTCGGACAAATCCCAGGAAATTTCGGACACGCTTCTATGGGGAGGACACAATACCCGGTTTCTCCTTGCCGCCATTATCCCTCTCGAGCAGAAAGCCGTCAACTTCCAAAGCGCGGTCAAAACCAAAAATACAATGGACGCCGAGGGAAAAAAACTTGCATTATCCATACCTCCCTCCACCGCCACTCTGTGGCTCCCCAAAACCACGCTTCCGGCAAATGGTTCTCGATCCTTCAATTTCAATTTATTTGTCGGTCCCCGGATGTATTCCCTTTTGAAGGATTACGGTCATAACCTCGAAGCATCCATGTTCTATACACACATGGGATGGGTCCGGGCCCTCTGCATCATCCTGCTTTTCACCCTCCACTGGCTGTTCGGGCTTCTCAATAACTTCGGTCTCGCCATTATCGGCCTGACCATTCTGGTGCGCGTTGTGACATATCCTCTCACGCATAAAGGGATGAAGCTCCAGGCAAAGGCGATGGCGGAACAGGCGAAGCTCCGCCCCTTCATTCAGGAGATCAATGAAAAATACGCCAGCAATCCGCAGCTCAAGAACAAGAAAATGATGGAGTTATACAAGGAGCATGGGATCAATCCTCTGGGATTTTTGCGAGGCTGCCTTCCCCTTTTCATTCAGATGCCGATTTTCATCTCGCTGTATTACCTGCTTTCAGAATCCTTCGAGCTGCGGGGCGCCGGATTTTTATGGATCAAGGACCTTTCCGCGCCGGACCGCCTGGTCAACCTGGGCATAACCCTTCCCGTCATTGGGAATTACCTGAATCTTCTTCCGCTCTTGATGGGCGTGAGCCAGATTTTCGTTTCCAAATTCACGTCATCCGTTTCAGCGGACCCCAATCAGAAAACCATGATGTATTTTTTTCCGATATTCTTTATGTTCATCGTTTACAATCTTTCTTCCGGATTGGTGCTTTACTGGTTGATTTCCAACCTGTTACAGGCGGGTCAACAATTTATCATAAATAAAAACATGAAAAAAGAAAAGGGAGGGACGGGTTGATCGGAAGAGAGAAATTTAAAAAACAGGAAAGAAAAGGTGGAAAAAATGAAAGATATTGAAATAAACAGCAAATCAGAAGCGGACGCCTTGGAAACCGTTTGCAGGGAATTACGGCTTCCCGGAGAAGCGTTCGAGATCGTGGAGTCCAAACCATCGGACTCTTCCGAAGCGGGGGCTTCCAGCGCGGCGCTGGTGATCAAAATCAGATTAAAAAAAGATGTTTTCAGAGACATTGTCAGGGATCGGGTGATGGGCCTTCTTAAAAACATGGGAGTATTTGCCGAGGTTCGGGTTCGCGCAACGGAGGATTTCCTCAACGCCGATATATATACAAAACAAGGTTCCATACTTATCGGCCGCAGAGGAGAAACATTAGACGCCCTTCAGCACCTCCTGAACCGCATGATCTGCCGCAATGACCGCGATATGCCGATGATTCTCCTGGATGTCGAGGGTTACCGGGCAAAGATCCAGCGCCGTCTGAAAAAAATCGCTTTGACCGCTGCGGAAAAGGCGCAAAAAACCGGTCAACCCTCCAAGATGGAACCCATGTCGCCCCATGACAGGAAGTATATTCACAAACTTCTCTCTGAAATCGAGGGCGTAACAACATACTCCATGGGGAGAGAGGGGCAGCGATACGTCGTCATTGCGGGTAAATCAACGCCGGGACAATTCGTGGGAGAGGATGAAGAACTGCTCCCTGAATTTCTGGATGATCCTGCGTTGATTAAACGGGAAAGGCCCCTGTTTCAGAAAAAACACTTTCAGAACACGCGAACCAAATTGCCCGCCAATGGCAATGATATGAACGATCTCCTGATTCAGGATAACGAGGAAGAAAAATCTCCCGGGAATTAATCCGCATTTTATGGGAAGGATAAATATATGAAACGACTGATCGCATTTATGTTTCTGGGGATGCTCCTTATATCGGGGGGATGCAGAAAGAAAACCATGGAACAGGCGTTGAAGGAATCTCAGATCAAGATTCATCAGGGAGACCTGATCGGCGCCCGCATCGACCTCAAGGAGATCATCAGAAAGAATCCCAATGATCCCCTCGTAACAGACGCCCGCTTCCTCCTGGCGCACTGCTATTATGCGGAAAGGGACTTCGCCCAGTGCCGCAATCACGCCCAGATGATCATCGACCAATTCGGTCCCCGGGATGACAGGGCAAAGGCGGCGTTTGAATTGATCCTCAATACCTATAACCAGGAACAAAAATTTCAGGAAGGCGTTCAGGAAACGGAAAAATTTATCGGCAAATTGCCAAAGGAGGATGATTTCGTCTTCAAGATTCAATGCATGATAGCCGATCTCCTGGTAAACGATAATAAAACCACAGACGCCATCGCTCATCTGAATGGCTTGATTGAATCAGGCAAGGATCATGAACAGCGAAACGCGGCGTTGGAGCGGCTGGTGGGAGTCTATGCCTCGAACAAGAAATTTGAGGAAGCCATCCAGGCTTATCATCAATATGCGGAAACATATCCTGATTATGAAGACTACTATGACCTTGTCACAGGTCAGGCGTATTTCTACGATCTAATGGGAGAGAAAGAAAAAGCGGAAGAGATGTTCGAGAAAGCCGTAAAGGGTTATGGGGAAATGGTGGAGAAGACCCTGGATCGCGCGCGCAAGGCGGAGTTTTTATTCAGGCAGGCAAGAACCCTGGAGCTCCGGAAAAAATATGAAGAGGCGCGGGGAAAATACGACGTCGTTCTTTCGGAATACGGCGATACGCCTCTTTCGCAGAACGCCCTGTTTGCCAAGGGAGATTCCTATTTTTTCGAGGGAAATCCGGAAAAAGCGCTCGGTTTTTACCAGGATCAGCTGAAGAATCATGATGAAACATCTCCCTTATTCCGCGAGATTCGGAGAAGAATTGCGGGCATCATGAGGGAACAGGCGCGGCTCGCCTCGATCTCGGGTGAAACCACGAAGACCCTGGAGCAAAAAACGCCCACGCCGTAATAAACAAAAGCCTATCGATAAAATTTTATCTTTCCTGTAGAAAATTTCACTCAGGGGGAGATTGTTCCGTTTGTTCCGGCAGGGAGTCGAGCCAGTTAGCCATCTTTGCCGCCATGTCTCTTATATTCAATCGTTTATATAGATTCAGGGCGCTGGAGATGCGTTTCTTCGCTTTTCTGTAATCCACCAGGGCAATGTAAATTCCAGCCAGGTTCACATAGACATCCGCCATGCCTTTCAGGTTGCCCATGCGTTCAAACAGTTCGAGGGCGTGTTCGTGCATCTTTTCAGCCTGTGCGAAATCATCCAGCTGGCGGTACAGCACGCCCATGTTGTAATAATTATCCGCCATGCCTTCCAGGTCTCCAAGCTTTTCATGAATTTCAAGCGCCCGGGCGTACATATCCCGCGCCTTTTCATATTCCTTCCCCTTCTGGAAGGCAAGTCCCAGGTTGCAGAGCTGAACCGCGGCGCCATCCAGCCGGTTCATTTTCTCGTTGATCTCCAGCGCCTGATGAAAAGAGCGCTCGGCGTTCGCCAGGTCTCCTGATTCGAGGTAAATCTTTCCAAGACCGTTGCAGGCGTTGACCACGCCCATGACGTCTCGGACCTTGTTGCTGATATTCAATCCGTTGAAATACATGCTCTTGGCGTAATTCAGTTTTCCATTCAGAAGATAAATATCCCCGAGATTGACGTAACCGTACGCCATGCCTTTCATGTTGCCGTTTTTGCGATTGATATCCAGGGCTCTTCGCTGCATTTGTTCGGCAAGATCGAGCCGCCCCTGGGAACGATAGATCACGCCCAGATTTCCCTTCAAGGTCGCTTCAATAACCTTGTCGGATGCGGCGTTCAATTTCAAGAGCTGCCTTGTATAATCGATGGCTGTTTCGTACAATCCGAGATGGATCAGCCTCGGGGCGCTTTCATTGATGAAGGTATAGATCACCTCATTGGGGGGCGCAACCTGCAAGAGGTGTTTTATGAGATTGCGGGTGGCGAGCTCGTCGGTTCCCTTTCCGTGATAAATCCGGCGACGATAGGCGTCAACCGCGCGGCGCTGATAACGTATCCAGTCTTCCTTCTCCATGGAACCCAGGATATGATCTCTGAAGATGCCATGATATATCTGGGTTCCATCGCCATCTTTTCTCACCAGGTGATTCAAAAATCGGCGATCCACAAGGGCTCTGACATTTGCCGGGGATAGCGTACTGACCTCGCAGAGCAGTTCATGGGGAACCAGATCATCCAGAACGGAAATGGCTTCAAAAAGCCTCACCGCGTCGAAACCATATTCCATTCCGACTCTGTTCCATTGCGCATCCGCCACGCTTTCAGGTTTGGGATCGATGGGAAGATTGGGGATCATTTCTCCATCGCGCAGCATCTCGAGCGCGGCGGAGAGGGCGTAGGGATGCCCCTTGTACAGAGACAGGGCTTTTCGTATTTCCTGCGCCGATACCTGGAGGAAACGGGCGTAAGCCTCGACCAGATCATTGACCGCCTTTTCATCGAGAGCGTCGAGATGGATTCTTACCGTATTGGGAATATCGAGGGAAGAGGAGCGTTCCATCCCTACGGGCAAAGCCTTGAAGGGTCTTTGGGCAAATATGATTTTGATCTTGGGGGGGATATCCTGAAACACGGACGCCCAGGATTCGTCGAAACTCGCCTCAACGCCGACGCCCGTATCGATAAAGAGGATTCCGCGTCCCTGTTCCGGCATGTTTTGCGACAAGAAATTCAGCCGTTCCAGAAACTGTCCGTAAATATCCTGTTTTGGTTCGTAACGAAGGGCGGAAATCAAGTCCACCTGGCGTTCCGCCAGGGAAAAAAAGGCGTTGAAGAAAGAGCGCCACTGTCTTTTTTTCTTTTCCGTATGATTGATGGAAGGTTCCTTCAGGGCGGCTGCCTCGAAGGCGTGATGCATCATTTCCTCCATCAGGGAATTGGGCGATTTGACAGGCGTGATTTCATAACCGACGTAGCCGCATCGGAGTCTGGAATGGGTGAAGGCGCATTCCGCCATTTTGGAAAGAAGCGCGGATTTGCCGATCCCCTCGCTTCCGATCACAAGAACCGCCTGACCTTTGGGATCTCTTAAAACCTCTTCGAACTGGCGCAATTCCGGCAATCTTCCAACAAAGAGACTTTCCGAGCCCCAAGCCATGAATAACTCCCTTTTCTCCCGAAAAATTTAAAAAAACCGGCAAATTCACATAATCATTATAAGACAAATCCTTTCTACAGAAAAACAGGGAGAGAAGTCAAGGTATATTCTTTTTAAAGAAAACTCAAGGAGCGCACATAAGTTTTCTTGGCGGTTGGTTGGATCATGGGGCCATACTCTATAAAATTAAATCTTGACGCTAATCTTAGCTTCAACTAACAAATTTAAACTAAGCTTACTTTTACCGTAGGTTTTAAAATTGTTTTTTAACTTTTTCTAGAAAGGGGAAATAAGATGAAGCGTTTTACAAAGCTCTTTCGTACGGGATTTACCTTGATCGAATTACTGATCGTGGTCGCCATTATTGCCATTATCGCCTCGATCGCCGTACCAAATTTCCTGGAAGCGCAAGCCAGGTCAAAGGTTAGTAAGGCTATGGGGGATATGCGTTCTCTAGCCGTCGGGCTCGAGTCTTACATGCTGGATAACAATCATTATCCCTTTCAGGCAGCTGTGACTCCTTTAGAAAATCCATCTCTGGTTGTTATGCCCATTGGAGCGCCGGGAGTTTCGGATCCACAGGATTCAATGCACGGAAGTCCTCAAAAGCGTTACAATAAGTTTATCCCCTATATTCTGACAACGCCGGTCTCTTATTTGAGTTCCCTTCCCATTGATCCATTTGCGACTAGAATGATCGGGCCATATCCAGCTTCGCGTTATTATTTTTACAACAACCTTGATGATTCCATCAAATGGATGTTGACCGATGGGGGCAAGACTCTCCAGCAGATAACCAATATGACTCATAAGAGAGAATTATGGGGAGTATGGACATTGATAAGCAATGGTCCGGATCTGGACCGATTGGATATTGAAGGGGAAACGATCGGCTTAAATCTTAAATTCGGTTATTATGATCCAACGAATGGAACTATTTCAAATGGGGATATTCTTCGAGCTCAGAAAGAGCCGGCGCCGCATAAATAACAACTCCATCTTTACAGGTGAAGTTAACAATTTACAATAAATGAAAAAAGGAGAAAATCATGAGTAAGAAAAACCTGGTCGCGGTACAGACAAAATTGAGATTCATTTCAGCATTTATCTTGATTATTCTATGGAATGGGGCTTTTGCTGATGAAAACAGGGGAAATTCAGATCCCTTAAGATTCATCGGCGGCGCGATGACAAGGGCCGTATTATCCACAAGAGAGGACGCTAAAATGGAAAAAAAAGAGGTCATGCGTCATCTCGACGTCGCCCGAGAAATGCTTGCCGCCTTTCTTGCTCAGTCAATGGATTCCCTTCCGGAACCTTATTCAGATGATGAGAGCGCCAGGGAGGATATCGCCGATATGCTTGTCAAACTGGAATTATCGCGGATTTTTCTGGAAAAAGGCGATTTGCGTAACAGCCATCATAGATGTAAAGAAGCGCGTTTGAAACTGATCGAATTGCGTTCACGTAATGGCGTCGTTAATCTTTGGGACATGGTTTGGAGATACAACTGCGCATTTCATCCCATAATGCACGAAGTCATGCATCACCCTGAGAATGCGGAGTTTGATGAGGGGAAAAAACGAATGTTTCATCAAATGGCGGAAAACGCTGATATTTCACTGTCAGCGCTCGAAGCCGCGATGTCTCATCGTCGTTACAAGGATGCGACAAATCTGGTATCACTGATTTGGGAATGCCGGAAATCCCTTTCTGTACTTGTTGAAATCATAAACAAACCTCAGTATGAAAAGATCGAGTTACAGGTACGGAAAGTCCGGGAAAATTTCATTAATTTCGCGTCTCATGAATTCTCTGAGTTAAAATGAACCCTATAGAAATATCAAGGAGCTATATGTAAAGGAAGGATCAAAACAAAACAGGCGCCATCGGTGACGGATTGATCAAGATAGAGTTCGCCCGACATCATGGCGGCGAGCCTTTTGCATAGAGCCAGCCCCAATCCCACTCCCGGGGCGCTGTTCGCCGCATCTCCCGCAGATTTCCCGAACGCCCGGAAAAGCCTTCCCGCCTTCACGGGAGAAATCCCGGGACCATGATCCCGAACTTTTATGTACGCCTTTTCATTCATAACGCCGGTTTCAATGTGAATCCGTTTATCTTGCGCCGCTGCGGCATACTTGCAGGAATTGTCGATCAGATTGAAAAGTATCTGCTCGATGACAAGAATATCGACCTTCACGCGGGGCGAATGATCCGCATCCTGTTCCTGAAAGACAATCTCCATGCCGGATTGCGCGGCGCGCCTCGCAAGTCTTTCCTTTACGCGATGAAGCGTCTCGCGTAAGGGGATGTCTTCGCGATTCTGATTCATTCGTTTGCGTTCCAGCCGCGCATACGTCAGGACATTTTCAACAAGATGTCCCAGGCGATCCGCTTCCGTTCTGATCGTTTCCAGGTAATTCCCTTTTTTTTGGGGATCCTCGATCATTCCTTCCGAAAGCATCTCGGCGTACATTCGAAGAGTCGTAAGCGGGGTGCGCAATTCATGGGTGACCGCGGAAACAAAGGCGGCGCGGCGCTCGCTCAGGGACATGGCGCCGAAAAGAAGCCCGGCGGCCGCTCCAGCGGCTATCAATACGCAAATCCACGCAATGATGAGAATAAAAAGGATGGGGGATAAACCGGCTTGTTCCGGTATGGCGACTTCTCCGGGAACGAGTTTTACCGGAAGAGTCGCGAGCATCTGCTCTTTTCCGTTTTTGGATCCCATCAATGCGGGTTTCAAATCCGCGTTCGGCAAAAGATCGGATATGCTTTCCTGCAACCATGACTTCAGCGCGTCCCAATCCATCCAGCATCCCTGGAGATAATCCCTGCCATTCACCCTGACCTTGCGCGCAAGAAACAGGTTATCCTCCAGCCACAGGGGGCGCATAACCCCGCTTGAAACGCCGGAAAGAGAAAGGGTAAAATTCATTGCCAAAATCTCGTTATTGAAATCGATTGCCTGTTGGGAAATTGCCGCGCGATTATCCCACTCGTTCAGATCGAACGCCTCCGGTCTTTGCGCCTGCGCCTGGGAAACCATGCGGCGCGGATATTCTCCTTCCATGCGGAGTTTATCTTCAGTACCCTGTCGGATGATGAATCTGTCGTCTTCAGAAGATAACAGGGAAGCAAGGACGTTTTCATCAACGATGGCTTTCAATCTTTCCATGTTATCCATCATGTTTTCATCGCCAGGTTGTGGGGAATCGCCGTTCAATGGGAGATTCGAATCGACAACCGGAATCTCCGGCGACGTGAGGGCGCCATCGGGATCGATTTGAAAATGAAGACGAATATAAGGAGACTTTTTATCCTTCAAGGGAGAGGGCAGCATCAGATCGGACGATGTTTCATGGAACATATTGGAATAAGCGCGCGATGCGGGATAATAGGGCTTGAAATAAAAATAAGGGTACACGCTTTCCTGGGATATGATGGGAGTCAAAGCGGAATCCATGCGCCAGAGGGCAAGCCTTGCGTTTTCCTCGGCAATCACCTGGCTGCGCGCCTCTTCCTCGGCTTTATCGAGGCGGAGCATGGTCCAGCTCAACCATCCCATAGATGAAAACAGGATGACAATGCTCCCCAGGAAGGCAAGCCATGTGTGAAACGTCTTCTTCACGCGGATTCCCCTTCCCTTTGAAACATGTAACCCATGCCGCGAACCGTGAGAATGATACGCGGATTGTCCGGATTATCGCGCAGCTTTTCCCTGAGGCGCGCGATATGCATGTCTATGGTTCGCGTTTCATATACCCCGCGGGGATTGATCCTCCACACATGGGAAAGGATTTCCTCGCGGGAGATAACCCGCCCGGAGTTTTGCGCCAGGTAACGCAGGAGTTCCATCTCGCGTTCGGATAATTCGATGCGGTCTCCACTTGCAAACCGCGCCTCGCATCTCGAGAAATCCACAACGCCCTCGGGTATTCTGATTTCACCAATATCCATGGGGCGTTCCGGGGATCGACGCAGAACCGCCTCCACACGAGCAAGGAGTTCTTTTACGCTGAAAGGCTTGACGACATAATCATCCGCGCCAAGATTGAGCCCCTTCACCCGATCCGTTTCCTCGCCGCGCGCGGTCAGGATGATGACCGGCAAAGTGGGGCGCGTCTGCCGCGCCTTTTTCAAAATCTCGAATCCGTCGCCATGGGGAAGAACGAGGTCGAGAAGCAGAAGATCGAAATCCACCTTGACCGCCATGTCCATTCCCCGATCGGCGTCCCCCGCCTCGAGCGTATCATATCCGGAAAAGGCGAGGGCGTCCGCCAGACCCCGCCGGATCGCAGCGTCATCCTCTACTATCAGGACCTTTGTCTTTCGCATTTGCAATCCTCTCGATTAATGGGAAGGAACGTAACGTTCATAATGATAATTAAGCGTTTTGCTTTCCGCCGGATCAAGAGAAATCGTCCATTGAACGCCGCCGGAACGCTCGAGAAGTTTCAGGTTTTCCGTGTTGATGGATATGTTTCCGCCATCGGTTGCGTCAATGGGTTTCCCGGGAAGCGGCGCATGGATGCTGATATCCACTTTTGTCTTCTCATAGTTGCGCATCTTGAGTTCGCCCCGGAGCGTCACCATATCCAGGAATATGTCCTTTGCCGGTGAATGGGCGTTGAGTTTCCGATCGATCTCGGTTTCTGATTTGGAATGGGCGATATTGATGGCGGTCGTTACGGGCAATTCCGTGCGTCCCCCTTTCGGGGCGTACTTCAGGATGTCTTCGCACAGGGGCTGCCCTGCGCTCATGGCAAGGCATGCGCCCGTTGTCCATGCGGTGTCGGTTTCATTATGAAGCGCGATGAAATGCCGCATCTTATCCGGAATGTTCCAACGATAGATATGGGAATAGGAAATGCGTTTTGTGAATAGAGTGACAACCGCTTTTTCTCCGCGGCGGATGGTCAGGTCTTTTTTTGCGTAAACCGTATAATCGGTTCCCGCGGCGCCTTCGATCTGGGGAAGATTTCCCAAGGCGCCCTTTAAATCTCCCCCGCCATTTGAAATCGAACGTTCAATGACCGTTGTCGGGGCAAGGTTCATGTCATTACTCAAAAAGGCGTTGTTCAAGAGCTGCGATTGAATCTGCTGGGGCGCAATGACCGATCCTATGGTACGGATCATTTGCCCTACAGATATGGGGGCATTGTAATCAGTATGGATAAAATGCGGAACCCCCACGACGAAGTTCACATCGCAGTGAACAAGGTCTTCCGCTTCATTGACAAGCGTGCCGCGCAAAACGAGTTCAGCCGTTGATTCATCGAGGATTTTCAGTGTGTATTCCGGAATCCAGGTGATTCCTTTTCTGAGATACGCCATGCCCAGGAGGGTCTTTTCCGGAGATTTGTTTTCTCCACTTGCCACATGAACCCTGATCGGAAGTTCGAGTATCTGCATCCTGGATATGCCATCGAGGGGAACGGCAAAGCTGTTGGCGTCGTTTTCGAGTATGACAAAATCTTTATTTATGGAGACGAGTTTTCCCGCGCTGGAACGTTCCTGGCTTTTCGCCTTGTAGTTCAGGGACACGTTCAGGTTCAGGCAAGATTCAAGGCGCTCCATTTTGACCTCGGGATTGCTGGGCGCGTCCTTGTCGTCGAATTCCACGATCTCGCCTGGGCCCGATCCTACGATGTCCACGATTTCGCCCTCCTTGTGGGAATAGATCGCCAGCGTGCCGAAAGCGGCTGGGGGTATTTGTTTCGCCACGCACCATCCATCTCTCAAGTTGACGTCTCCCTCGCGCATAAAGAAACCGAGTTCATTTTTAAATACAGCGACCGAAGTGGTTCGCGGTTCCCACAGATGGGGATTTTTCTCATCAGATGGGTCTTCCCCGCAAACCATCGCTGGCGCGCACAAGAGCGCCAGAAGCAAACTTGCGCCGATTCGTGAAATAAGTTTTTTCATCTTTTTCCTCCTTTGTTTCATCAAAGATGTCTTATTTATACATGGAAAGGAAAAAGAATGACAAGGATTTGATTGTAACAGGATTGTAAA
>JAFGFK010000342.1 GCA_016931135.1 Candidatus Sumerlaeota bacterium
GTCATTTTCTCCAAGCCTGTCTCTGTAAGGCATGCATTGACAGCTTGGGAAACTTTATGCAATTGATTATCCGTCAACATCAAAATTCCCTTCCTGTATTATTTCATGAAGTATATAAGGTCTTTAAGTGGATGGCGTCAAGGAGATAAAGTGAGAAGTTTGAAGTTAGAAGTTTGAAGTTTGAAGTGCGGTATTAAAAATAAATAAACTGCCTGATAATATTATGGGAGATTTGAAATAGTCTGTGGGTATAGAAAAGAAATCAGAATCAATCTCTTTTTTTTAATACCTTACTTCAAACTTCAAACTTCAAAATTCAAACTTTATATTCATTCCCTGGGTTCTTCATCATCCGGCGGGATGTCTTCGCTGGAGTCTTCATCTTCCGGAATCACGACAGGAACCGGTTTTTCAGGCGGTTTCATTTCAATAATCTGGGATTGTTTGACCTGGCTTTTATTTTCGTTATCATCCTGAACCACATAGGTTTGATTCAGGAGATTGCGTTCTATGACGATTCCCTGGATATTTTTGGCGCGTACGAAGGCGCCGATGGGGGCGGCGGATTTTGCCAGTTCCTTGTATAATTCGTCCTCGTAGGCGAGGCAGCACATGAGTCTTCCGCAGCACCCGGAGAGTTTCGCCGGAGAAAGAAAGATGTCCTGATTTTTGGCAAGCTTGATTGTGACGGGCTGAAATTCTCTGATAAACCCGGCGCAGCAGAGTCTTTGTCCGCAGATTCCGTAGCCATCCACCTGTCGGGCTTCATCCCGAACTCCGATCTGCCATAACTCTATTCTTGTATGAAGTATGGAGGCGAGATCGCGCACGAGTTCGCGGAAATCCACGCGCTTGTCAGAGGTGAAATGAAACACGGTTTTATTGTTTTTATCGTCGAATCGCACATCCACTACCTTGAGAACGAGATTATGCTGGATGGATTTCTGCCGGAAGAGTAGGATGGCTTTGTCCTCTCTTTTTTTGAGTTCTTTCCATTTCTCGATTTCCTCGGGTTCCGCTTTTCTGAGGATTTTAGGATAATGTCCGGTTTTGATGGATATTTCGCTTCTTGTTTCAAGGCTTGCGACTAATCCGGTTTCTTCGCGATCATCAAAGCCGCAAACGCAGAAATCGCCGGTTTTGAGGCTTGCGTCTTCGGTTTGGAAGTATTTTGGCATGGATTTTCCCGAAAATTTGACGCCGACAATCATAAGTTTTTTCGAATAACTCCTTACAGGCATTGAATGAGAGAATATCTTTACGTTTGAATGAGAATTCATGTCAACAGATTTAACTGAATTTTCACCCATACCTTACCGAAAAACGAGCGGGATTCAATAATCCATTGGAAATAATAGATTATAATAAATCTGATCTTTGGATTTCTATTGACAAGGATGGAAATATTTCAAACGATTCAAAGGTTTTGATTTGTTAAAGTTTGACCAATATTTTATCACTATTTTATAAAGCGGGAATGATGTGTAATTTTTTATCGAACAAATACGGTTATTTCGATCAGAAAGCCCTGGAATTCGTCCTGACAAAACCGGACACCCCCCTTCCCTGGGTCAATTACATGACTTACAAAAATCTCTCCGGATTGATTTCCCATACGGGGGGAGGCTTTTCTTTCTATCTTTCCCCAAGAAACGGACGCATTACCCGGTGGCGTTATAACTCCCTTCCGGTTGATCGCCCGGGGCGTTATATCTACCTTAGAGATCGGAAATCCGGTCAATACTGGTCCATCACCTGGCAGCCCACCCCTAATCTACCTTTTGTCTTCTATGAATGCCGCCACGGCATGAATTATACCACCATCTCCTATAAGATTTTTGGCATTCGTACGGAAATCACTTTCTTTATCTCTTCCGATGATGTGGAAATCTGGTGGGCGCGCCTGTTCGAGGAGGATGGAAAACCGCGGGTTTTTGACGTATATTCTTATATGGAATTATGCCTGGGACATGCCCTCACCGATCTGATCAACCAGCCCAATGACAAGCATTTCAACGATGTTCATTTCCTGAAGGATTCCCGGATTCTGATGGCGACGAAAAGATATTGGGTCACCTACAATTCCGCCACGGTAAAACAGGCGAATCGATCCTGGAACAAGTGGGCGTTTGTCGGTTCCAGCCTTCCTGTAGAGGGATTCGATGGCTCCAAAGATCAATTTATAGGTCCCTGGCGTTCCGAGGAAAATCCACTCGCCATCGAAAAAGGCGTGAGCATGAATACAGAGATAACCGCCGGTGACGCGATAGCCTCCCTCCGCTGCCCATTGGAAATCCCTTCTTTTGGAAAAGCGGAATTCTGTTTTTTCATGGGCGCTGTGGATAAAACCGGCGATGAACCGGAGCACACGGCGCATGCTGAAAAAAACGCAGTCGAGATTTCAAAAAAATACAGGAATTTACAAACAATCCATAAGGAATTCAAATCCCTTCTGGAAAGACGCGATGATTACCTCTCTTCCTGCCACATCGATGTCCCTGATCAGGAGATGGGAGTCATGGTCAATTTCTGGAATCAATACCAGAGCAAAACCACTTTTCAATTCACCCGGGACGCCAGCTATCATCATGGCGGACTCCTTTTCGGAAGGGGCTACCGGGATTCCTGCCAGGATGCGATGGGTCCTCTCATAACCAGTCCCGAGTGGGTGAGGGAACGCATCCGGGAAATGGCAGCCCGCCAGTTCCAGGATGGAAGCGTTTACCATTGTTATTACCCTGATTCAGGGGGCGGGGAACGCACCGGCCATTCAGACACCCCGTTATGGCTCCCCATGATTGTAACCGCATACCTCAAGGAAACCGGCGATACGGCTATACTGGGAGAATCCGCGCCGTTTGAAGACGGGGGAGAAGCGGATATCCGGGATCACCTGTTCAGGGCTGTGGATTTCCTGAGCGAAAAAACAAATGATAGAAATCTGATCCTCATTGGGCCAGGCGATTGGAACGATACCCTGGATTATTGCGGAAGGCACGGCAGGGGAGTCAGCAGTATGAATACATTCATCTATGCCTTTATCCTCAGGGAAATGGCTGATCTTTTGAATCGCTTGAAGCATCCGAAGGCGGATGAATATCGCGGTTTATATGAAACCATCAAGAAAGCCGCCAATCAATATCTCTGGGATGGGGAATGGTATATCCGGGCGATAAACGATATGGGGGAAAAGATTGGATCCAGGGATTGCGAGGAAGGGCGCATCTTTTTAAACGCCCAGAGCTGGGCTGTGATCAGCGGAGTTGCGGATGCGGAACGCGCGGAAAAGGCAATGGCTTCCGCAGCGAAGCATTGTTCCACGCAGAAAGGACCCAAGATTCTCCATCCCGCCTATACAAAGGTGAATCAGAATATCGGGCTTGCCACAAGGTGCGTTCCCGGGAAAAAGGAAAATGGCGCGATATTCAATCATGCCGCTTCCTGGGCGATTCTTGCGGATCTCATCCTGAAACATGCGGATCGCGCTTATTTATATTATCGCCAGACCCTTCCGATGAATCCGGTTGTGGACATCGATCGGTATGAAATCGAGCCGTACGCGTATGCGGAGTACGTAACCAGTCCGGATCATCCCACGTTCGGGCAGGCGAGTCATTCCTGGCTTACCGGTTCCTCCGTATGGATGCTCCGTAATGTCATTGATTATTTGTTAGGCGTTCGCCCCGATTACGACGGGCTTTTGATCGATCCCTGCATTCCCTCCGATTGGAAAAAATACAAGGTTCTTCGCCGTTTCCGCGATGCCATGTATGAAATATCATTCGAGAATCCCCAAGGGGGAACGGGTAAGATAAAATCAATTACAATGGATGGCAAAAATATCAAAGGGAACATCCTGCCTGAAAAACGCGACAAATCCACTCATAATGTCAGCGTCATCCTCGGATAAAATATCCGTTCGCTTTGACTGTTAATTGTATTTATATTTTTTAGTGGGGGCGGAAAGCCTTTCCGCCCCTACTGAGATTATTTGGTTCTTTTTTGAACTACGAAAAACGCGATATTACGCGAA
>JAFGFK010000343.1 GCA_016931135.1 Candidatus Sumerlaeota bacterium
ACTGTCGTCAAGTATAATAACTTTATCTTAATTTACCTTCGCTTGGAGGATTGACCCCAATTGACTTATACTTTTTCCACCATTTTCTGGACGCCATCCCCGCCCTTCGCGGGCGAATCCCGCCATTCGGGAAATTCCAATTGTTCACATATAGACTCCACAAATTGGAATTGAGCGGTATCGGTTGATAGTAATATATAGGGATCTGTCAGATTGGGAATTTCTTCTCCGTGAATCATCAAACTACTTAAGATAAAGTAAAAGGTTGCGATTGTTATTATTTTTTTCATAATATCCTCCGGTGGAATTTTGGGTTCTTTTTGTTTTTTATTAAAAAATTAGTGAGTGAGTGAGTGAGTGAGCAAGAATCGCGCAGGGCAATTGCGGGATTTGTTTGTGATTTGAAACGTTGCAACGGCGTTGTCATAACTTTTATTCCGATATAGTTTGTTATAAAACAGATCGCATTGTTACAATATAGACGCTATTGTCAATAAAAAAATCCATAAAAATGCGGTTTTTTTCTTGGTTACGCCCGTTTCGATGTTTCATCTGATTATAGAGACGTAATCAGGGGGGAAAAGATGACAATACAGGTTAATCTTTTTGGGGGGAATGAGAAACAATCCTTTTCTTTCGCAATCCACAATTAACAACTTACCACCACCGCGCCAAAGGCGTGATTTTTTTATCTTGACCGTTGGAAGCATGAAGAGACACTTTCCGGTCATTCCATTATTATGAGGACAGCGTGAAAAAAAACTTGTCGGAAATCTTTTCAAGGGCGCAAGCCATGCTACAATCGGAAAAGGCGCTGATTGTCATTTCCATAATGGGACTTCTCTGGGGAGGGGCGTTCCGGATGCGGGGAGAACATTTCCCCGATGACGCCTTTATCACGTACCGTTATGCGCGGAACTTTGCGGAAGGGCTGGGTATGGTTTACAATCCCGGGGAGCGCATCCTGGGAACGACCGCGCCATTTCACGCCGCGCTTTTATCCGTGGGAATGCGGATGGGAATATCGCCGGTTGTATTTTCCCGTGTGATCGATCTGGTCTTTTTCGGTTTCATGATTTTTTTTATTTTGAAAATCGCAAAAAATATCCTGGGAGGTTTATGGTGGCTGTGGTTATGGGCGGCGCTGATGATGAATGTTCCCTGGATTTCTCTTACAGGTATGGAGACATGGGCATATTCCTTCCTGATTTACTTTTCCCTGTGGATGGTTATAAAAAAACATATATGGGGAATGTGCCTGGGAGCGGCTTTATGCGGGATCATGCGTCCTGATGGATTTTTAGTTTGTATAATCGTTTTTCCCATCATCCTTTACAGATATCTGGATTCTTCGGCGAAGAAGAGAAAATCATTCCGGTATCCGATTCTTACGGGGCTGTTGATCATTCTTATCGGGCTGTTGATTCCCACCCTGTATTACGGAAGCTGGTTTCCTGAAAGCGCAATTGTAAAGCGGGAAATGGTTGCTCTTGATCTGGGCTGGAAATCATATTTTACAGGTACATTCCTGAAATACTATTATTCGAACGGATTTCCCACTCCCTTGATGCTTGCCATGTTGTCGGGTTTTGTTCTGGGTATGGTTTATCATTCGAAACTGGCGCCATTTCTTATTTGGGGTTTATTGTATCAGCTGTTTCTGATTCTGGGAAGGGCGCCCTGGTACGAGTGGTATGAAACGCCGGCGCTTCCCTGGTTTTTCCTGTGCGTAGCGATATTCTGGCGGTATTTGTATGATAAAATGGAGGCGCCGTTTACGGCTAATTTGCGTGGATTCGAAAGATTCAGGAGAAGGGGGCTGGTTTTATTGTTATCCCTGTTCTGCCTTCTTCCTCTTTTCAAAAAGCCGCAGAAGATAAAGTCTCTGATAGAAACCAGTCCGGAGACAAACCTGGGTAAAAAGGGGAACAGGGAAGCGGGGAGATGGATTGCGAAAAATGCGGCGCCCGGTGCAAGAGTCGCTGCATTCGAGATTGGCGCCGTGGGATATTTTTCCGAAAGAAGGGTGCACGACCTGATCGGGATTGTAACGCCGGAACCGGGGATGCTGTACAGAAGAACCAGCCAGTGGGATATTACGCGGGAAAAGAAATGCGAATATATCCTGTATCCTTTTGCGAATCTTCCCGGTGATTTTCTGTGCGTTCCGTCAAAGATGTTCTGGCGGGATTACCGGATAGCGGGATTTTGGCAGAATTCGGAGAAGGGGGGAGTGATTGAAATCCCTATCCTGTTCCAAAGACATTCCCCGAAAATGGGGGAAAAGGCGTCTTTACTGGGAAACATTTCCGCGCCGCTGCGAGAGAATGAAACCGGCGTAGCGATATTAAAGATGACGCCCCATACGGCGTTGAAAGGGGTGATGGATAAGTGTTCTCCCCAGAGCTTCAGCTGGACATTTGTTGCGGATTCAGAAAAGATGAATCTGGAATTCACGCCATCGGTTCTTCCGCCGCATGTTTTTGAAGGGGCGTGCCTGATCGAGGAAAGGATGGATAACGGGGATTGGAAGGAGCATTACAGGTTGAGCATCCGGGGGGGGGATCGTGTAAGGGTGGACATAATGGCGATGAGCGGACGCCCTGTGATCCGCATCCGTATTTTCCCGTACCGGATTCCGAGATCGCAGGGATTTTTTCTACTGGATGCGGAGGCGACATATTTAAAATGAGGTATGCGGCGGGAGAAAAAAAAAGACTTGAATCGGGGGGGGCTTTGGGGAGAGACATATAGTATGAATGCGGAATGTGGAATGTGGAATGCGTTAAATTATCATTAAACGCCTTACTTCAAACTTTGAACTTTTAACTTTGAACTTCTCTTGCGGAGTGCGGAGTTGGGATTTCAGATTCTGGAATGCAGAAAGGATATGGATACGGAGGAAAAAAGCGATGCCGGTTTATGAATACATCCATGAGGAAGAAGGGGAATGCGCGCGGGGCGCGAGATTCGAAGTTGTGCAGAATATAAAGGATGCTGCGTTACGGGAATGTCCGGAGTGCGGGAAACCGGTGCGCCGGTTGATATCCAGAACCTATGTGCGTACGCCGTTATCGGATACGAAATACAAGGAGATGGGATTCACGAAGCTGGTGCGGCGGGACAACGGGGTCTATGAAAATGTAACGGCGCTGGATGGGGAGAGTCGATATTTCGAGGCGGACAAACCGGAGACCATGCCGGATATCAAGCGGCGGGTATCGGATTAATCCCAAAAAATAAAGCCGCCCTGAGAAGAGGGCGGCTTTCATCATGATCTATGAACGAATCGAACGCGACATTGCAAAGAAGGTATCGCACGGGGCGCCGAAAAAGAAGCGTGTCGGGAATGAGTCCTTATTCAGCCGGCGTGATTGCCTCCACAGGACATTGTTCCACGCAGGCGCCGCAATCCGTACAAGTATCCGGATCGATTTCATAGATGGGGTCGCCTTCGCTG
>JAFGFK010000344.1 GCA_016931135.1 Candidatus Sumerlaeota bacterium
CGGAAACTTATGGAACTGACGCTGATGGTATTGCCGCTGATGGTCATGCTCCCGATCATTTGCAGATACATGGCTCGCGCGCTCGCTGTGATCACATTATTGGTGACTTTCAAACCGGATTGAGCGGTCCCCACGGCAGGCGCCGGTGATCCTATGTGCCGCGTGAGAATCCCTATGGCGCCTCTCACCGTTCCCATGCATGAGATTTCACAATTATCCACCTGGCAGTCTTTGGGATGATAACTTATAGTATCGAGCTTTCTGTATCTGGAGGAAAATTCCACACCGATGCTTTCACCGCTGTTGCCGGAACAGTTGTTGATGATACGGCAATTCTTCACGATGCAGTTTTCTGTTTTTCCCACGAAGTGCGCCAGGATGGAATTGACGGACGCATTGGTTCCCGTGTTGGTGATGGTCAAATCCCTGGAAGTTCCGCCAGGAGTATTGGAACCGTCAATCACAACCAGGCTCATCCCTTCTGTTGTGATGGAATCGCCATCGGTTGTCAGATCGTTCGATCCAATGACCAGGTGTCCTTCCCAACCGGGATTTTTCGTTGGGCAGGTGAATGTAATGATCGGCGTGGCGCCAGTAAACGGTTTGATAGTCACAATATATCCATTGGTTTTGTTTCCAAAGGGAACATTGACCGGTTCAGTCAGATTGGATTTAATAAAAAGGGACCAGTCGCCTGTGCAGCCACCAGCGTAAGCGTTGAAATCCTGAGCAGCCTGGAGAAGAGACGTATAATCTCCTCC
Source organism: Candidatus Sumerlaeota bacterium (assembly GCA_016931135.1). Classification (GTDB taxonomy): domain Bacteria; phylum Sumerlaeota; class Sumerlaeia; order MWCT01; family MWCT01; genus JAFGFK01. The sequence continues at coordinate 762 of JAFGFK010000344.1, forward strand.
TCCCGAGCCGTCAACAACAGATATTCCCTGTCCCCCCCCGCCGCTGAATGTAACAGCTGATACAGAAGAGATCAGGAGAAGCATAAGCCCTGATACAATACCCTGGAAAAAAAATTTTTTCATATTCGTCCCTCCAAAGATTAAACATAAAATATATAATAATGAATACAATATGTATATTTTTTTCAATATGAGGAGGGGGAATTGTCAATAACAATTCAAAGGCAAGAATCTGTCATAACGTTTGAAAAAATGTAGAAACGTTACAAACCATACAATTTTTTATCAGATCATTGAATCAAGATAACACGAAACCTTCTCCGCCCACATCATGCCGTGTTTTTTCAATCCCTGGGGGCTGAAATGGATGCCCAAACCGCCTAAATCTCGATCCATACCAACAAGGGCGTCGGTATCAGGACCCGGGAGGGCGATCCCATCATTCCATAATCTCTTTTGAGCGGCGCGGATCACAGGGTCGCTCAGTTTCTCCGTATTATGATACGTCGCTTGAGCGACAAACCACGGGAATTCCCATCCTGCCTTTTTCGTGGAACTCCGTATTACGGAAATCATCTTCTCGTAATAATCCGGAAAATTGACATGGCAATCATTTTCCCCCTGGTGCCATAAAACCGCGCGGAATCCCCCCTTTCCGAGTTGATGAATCCTTGCCATCATGCCGTTATGAAGCGCATCTCCGGGCTGCCATTGATTCACGCTCGTTCCGCCAAAGCCGGTTGATGCGATCCCAACAGGAACCCCGTATTTTTCATATATAGCGTCGCCGAACGCCGGATAATAACTTCCTCCCGCGCTTCCATCCTGCACGCCTGGAAAAGGATCGTTGCCGGATTGCCATGTTACTCCGTCAAAGGCGGCAACCATGCCGCTTTTCTGCGTTGTTTTCAACTCCCCGGAATTCGTGGAATTGGATTGACCTGCTCCCACAAACACTTCACCCATTCCAACATGATCCACAAATGTTTCCGAAATCTTTTTCCCGCCGTTTCCGATTGCCTGGAGCGTAATCTTATACCAACCTCCTGCAGGTGTTTTCACACGACTGAAAAAAATCCCGGAAAGGTGAGATACGGGGATTTCCGACCATGCATCATATACGGATTTATCGTATATTTGTCCCTTGATTCCTATCTTCAAGGTTTTGCATTGATCCAAAGCCCTTCCGCTTACAATGATCGTTCCAGCCTCGCGATTCTCCCTTTGGAAAACCTGGTATTCCAGGGGTGAAACCAGATGAATATCATGATCAGTCATTCAGACAATTCTCCTTATCATATTTAAACATATTATTAAATACCTTACTTCAAACTTTGAACTTCAAACTTCAAACTTTTTATCGTACTGACTCAATGCCTCGTTAATGAAAGACAGCATATTTTCAAGAGAAACGTCCCCGCCGACTGCATGAGCCGGAGAAAGAATGTAGCCCCCATCTTTTCCCAGTGAAATCAGTTTTCTGGTTTCTTTTCTTACATCCTCGGGAGTTCCATAGGGCAATGTTCTCTGTGTGGAAAGTCCCCCATGAAACGTAAGGCGTCCCCTGTATCGATTGATCAAATCTGCAACATCCATAACCTCAGGTTGAAAGGGATTGAAGCAGTTCAGCCCGATTTCGATGAGATCATCGAAAAGCTCATCGACATCGCCGCAGGAGTGAATGAACACATACTTGCCGGCATTCCGTACTGCGCCGTACATCCGTTTCAGTTCCGGATTTATGAATTCATGCCAGAGCCCGGGACCCATTTGAAGCCCGTGCTGTTGACCCCAGTCGTCGCCAAAATAAACCGCATCGATATCATAAGTCAGCGCTTTTTCAACCTGGGCGATGTTGTAATCAGAGATGGCGCGAAGCAGATCGCGCACAAACGCGGGGTTTTCGATAAAGTCCATCATCAGATTTTCCATCCCTCGAAGCGTCCATGCGCGTTCATAAAGGGAGAAACCAATTGCATAAACCCGGAAGAGGTCTCCCTGGTTTTGTATTTTTCCAGGTATATCCTCGAAGAAACGTTTATCTTTTGGATCGGGAAATTCGTATCCGGCAAGAGTGGGTTCAACCAGTTGGGGACGTTCTACATTTCCGATGTCCTTTTCGATGCTCCTGTTCCAGATAACGCCAAACACATCCCTGAAGCGGTTATTACCGAGGTCTTCGAAAAAGCCGATGCCGTTACCCAAGCCGAGAATGTGATTTTGCAGATGAGGCTCCAGGTTATCCGTTCCGAAATGCCGCTTGAGTTTTTCCGCGGCATTGATCGTGAAGGAAAATGACCAGGGAACATAGGGAGGCTTTTCGCCATCCAGAACAGCCTTTATAACCTCGCGTTTTGTCATATTAAAATTCCGCATAATTGATCTGCCAGGAAACGCGCGGTTCTTTTTCAAACCGAACGTGAACGCGGATGATGTTGGATTCAATTCTCTTCACCGTGTATCCCGGATAATCCCGGAAATTATACCACCCCACATCCCACGGCTCGCGGGAATCCGGGGCATATACATATACCCGGTGCTCCGATCCCACAGGGCCCAGTGATACTCCTTTCAATATCCTTGTTTGCGGATTCCATTCCACGTTTTCCAGTTCCAGGGCGCCTTGAAGGATATGCCGATCCGTTGATAATGCCTGGGGTTCCCCTTTTTTCTCGTGAATCGCAAGAAGACATACGGACGAAGGTTCGAGTCTTGTTTCAAGGGTTCCTTTGATTTCACCGAAGAATTTCTGTTTCCAGAAATCAAAGGCAAGGTAGGTTTTTGAGGAATCCAATCCCAGCCGTTCCAGGGAAATCTTTTTAGTTACGGAATTTTGCGCATCGGAATTGAACAGCCCCGCTACAATCCATTGCCCAAAGGGTTTTGACACGGTAAGAGCGAAGATTTCAGGACGATCGCGTTCGAAAAGGTCGATCGGTTTGGCAGCCCTGCCATAAGAGGGAAGGATTTTCCGGAGAATCTCGAGCTGCGTCTGATCGAGATCGGTCAGCCTGTCCCCGGAGATCACCGTGCCTCCGGAAAGCCCGATGAGGGATGCGGCAGCCTGCGCCTGGGCTGTAGTCAGATACATCATCACAAGATGATCAGCGTCGTTGATCCACAGATTCCCGTGGCAATAGTATCTTTTTGCCATAGCGGGACCCGTGCTGGGGGGATTTTCGTAATACTGATTCCAGGCGCAGGGCGGCTGATCGAGTTCGATGCGCATGCTGTCAATCAAGCCGACGGAAACGTTGCCCGGTCCGCAATCGAGGATGTGAGTTTTGGATCCGGCAGCCTGGCGCATGATCTCCGCCCCTTTCCGATAAAACGCCGCTCTGGTGACAGTGGGATCGTGATATCGATCTGCCGCAAGCGCCGACCAGTCCACAAAATCAACCTTGATGAATTCATATCCCCATTCATGCGCGGCGGCGTGAAACAAATCCGAAAGCCATTTGGCTGCATCCGGATGGGTAATGTCAAGGACGTGTCGTTTCGGAATCTCTCTTTCCACCTCCGGCGATCCTTCGGGCAAATACGGGTGAACCTGTTTCAACTTTCCATCGGGATTATGGATGAGCCAGTCCGGATGTTCGTTGGAAAGAGCCGTACCACTATGAATCACGTAAGGGGCGAACCAGATTCCCGGTTTCATTCCCTGTTCCCTGATTTTATCCGCCAGCCATTTCATGCCGTGAGGAAATCGGTCGTTTCCTTCCCAATTGCCAAACGCCGTGTAAAAACCATCATCGATCTGGATATACTCGAAACCATAAGGCTTCAAATGTCTGGCTGCAAACTCTGCATTTTTCAGAACCTCTTCTTCCGTGATTCCTCCAAAGAAACTGAACCAGCTGCACCATCCGTGAATGGTCGGATTCAGCCGAACCTCGTACAATTCCGAGATGGCTTGGGAATACAATTCAAGGGCTTGGAAAGAATCAGGCGCGAATTGAAAGATCAGCCGATCGGAACTGACGGTTGCCCCGGGCTTCAGGACAAACTCCTTCTGATAGCCCGATAATGCCGTGAGATCGAGACGCCCGGTTTCTTTCTCGCTGGATTCAGTCGAAACAGGGCATACCTTGATTTCTCCCATTGCCGTGGGATTGCCAAGGTATCCTATCACAAGCCCGGGCTTTTTTTCGCCGCGATAAAGGCAGACGTTCCACCATGAGGAGACATCCTTCCCTGGAACAAGCGGAAGAACTCTGCCAGCATCATAATACATCTTGCCATTTGTCAATATGGTTGTGGCTCCGGGAAAAACGCACGCGCCGTTGTCCTTGCCTGTTGCGTTGACCGGTTTCACCCGGGGAACAAAGATATCCCGATCCGAAGCGTTCCGGCATATCAGTTCAATCTCAAACGCATCCCGGGTATCGTACAGGGAGATGCGGAGATCAAGATCGATCTGCTTTTTTTCATCCCGGCATACGACGATCATTCTCTGTCCGTTTCCCAGAACCTTGTCTTTCAGATTCTGTATCTCTACGGATCGCTGATAGTCCGGATCGGACGTTGCCCTGATTCCCAGGGAGGTATCTACGCGGGAAACTGCATGAAGGAGAAACGAAGGTTCTTTTTTTCTCGTCACCTTGAAATAACCGGTTTTCCTGTTAAAATCCACGACAAAAAAGGAATTTTCAAGAGTTTCAGAGTCTCCGGGCGCTCCACCTTCTGATAAAACGGGCAGAATAGAGAACATCTCGAGTGAAAATAAAGCAAGGGCTATCCTGTTGAAACGTTTCATAACTTTTGGCATTCCTTTCTCGCAATAAATGTCTGAAAAAGATATAAATGTTTATACAATTTACAAAATCAAGATTAATATACTTTCTAGGGCTAAAAATTATTATCAATGCCCCTTGCCGCGTAACGAAGGGTGCACATCATTTTTCTTGGTGAAGAAAGGACAAAGGAAACGGGGTCAAACCCTATAAAAATCCAGGTATTGTTGCATAAATA
>JAFGFK010000033.1 GCA_016931135.1 Candidatus Sumerlaeota bacterium
ATATAAAAATAAACTAAAAAGTTTTCTAGCTTTTCTAAAACTGGAGCCCGATATTCCTCTTATTTAACTCTTAAATAAAAAAGGAGGAATATCATGGCTCCAGTAGATGTAGTTCTGAAGGATTTCCTGGCTCACTTTCAACATGTTTTTACAGCTCCCAGTTTTTTGCTCTTTGAAATGATCATTTATACCTATCTTTCAAGGCTTTGCGTTGACGCTTCTCTGGTTCAGGTTTGGCGTTGGAGAGATACGATCAAGCATTGGACTAACCTTCACAGATTCGTCAAAGTATATAAATGGAGCGCAATTCTTGTGGCAAACGCCCTTCTTTCCGGGCTTATTCGACGTTTTGATCTGAAAGAACTCTATTTTGTCGCTGATTCAACGGATGTGGAGCGCTACAGCAAGAAATTGCCCGCTGTCTTCAAACTCTGGAATACCAAACTCCGAAGATACGTCTTCTCTCAAAGATGGATGGTTGCCGGAATATTGATTCCCACTTCTCCCGATCTTTCACAATTTATGTGTTGCGGTCTTCTGCCCCTGTTGTGGAACAAAACGAAGAAGATTACGGAACTGCTCGTTGAAGGGCTCTCCGGTCTTGAATTCCCCGATTCTATACGCCCCTATCTGGTAGTTGACGCCTTCCTTTCCTCCGTCATTCCCGATGGATGGCATATCGTGACAAGACTTAAGTCCAACGCCGCCCTTTTTGATCCGCCGCCCGCTTTCAGAAGAAAAGGGCAGAAGGGACCAAATCCAAAGAAGGGAAAACAACGAAACGCGCTTCGGACTTTTTACTGCGCACGAGACAAAATGATTCTGGATTACCGGGGACAAAAGGTCAGGGTTGTGGCAAGAAAGTGGCGGGTCAGGCAATGGAAATACAAGCCAGCTTTGATCCTGATATGCCAACTGGTAAACCATACCAATTGGAAGCCCATCATATTGGGAACTACGGATACGGAAATGGATCCCCAGAAACTCTTGAATCTCTACGCCGCTCGATTGGACATTGAAGCGTTGTTCCAAGACGTGAAGACCAAAAGCGGATTCGGCAAATACAGAGGAAAAAAGAAAGAAGCGCATGAGAAAGTCGCTCAGTTGGTTCTTGTAAGCTACACTCTTAAGCAGATGCTGCTTTCCATTCCTGGATTTTCTGATGTAAACCAGAAGGAACCCTGGTATAAAGGAAGAAAAGACGGGAAAAAGACCACGGGGCAGCTGAGAAGGTTGATGGGCGCCAAATTCCTCTCAGATTTATTCATGCAGTTTGTGTCCAAAGATATGAAACTCGATAAATTAGATCATGTCAAAGAGCAAATTTTCAGGAAAATCGCGCAAATTCTATAGATTAACTGAATCTTGATCTCTGAATTTGTGCTAAAGTACAGTAAGATTAAAGGAGTGGGTGAAACGGAAAAGGAATGCGGAACAAAAGGGCGAACCGGCGCCGGCAAAACCTGCAGCGCCCAATGGACCGAACAGCCCACGAAAGCCGAACGCGCTTTTCAATGGGATGATCTCTCCTGTCATCCCTTATGGAATCAAGGGCGTAATCTGGTACCAGGGCGAGGCAAACGCCCGCCGCGGGTATCAATACAGGAAACTCTTTCCCGCCATGATCGCGGATTGGCGGAAGAAATGGGCTCAGGGAGATTTCCCGTTTCTTTTTGTACAGCTGGCAAATTTCAATCCAAAGGATACAGCAAAGGGCGCCTGGCCCGAGCTGCGCGAGGCTCAGCTCATGACCCTGGGCAGATCGCCCAAAACAGGCATGGCCGTTGCGATCGATATAGGAAACCCGGAAGATGTTCATCCCTGGAACAAGGAGGATGTGGGGAAACGGCTTGCGCTTTGCGCCTTGAAGATTGCTTATGGAAAAGACATCGAATACTCCGGACCCATTTATAAAAATATGTTTGTTCAGGATGATAAAATTAAAATTGAGCTCGACCATACGGGAGGCGGGCTGGTTACCAAAAATAATGAACCGCTCAAGGGTTTTATCATTTGTGGAGAGGAGCAAAACTTTGTTCCCGCTTTGGCGAAAATCGTGGGAAATTCAGTTCTGGTATGGAGCGAATCGGTGAAGAAACCGGTTGCTGCGCGATATGGGTGGGAAAATTCCCCCGAGGTGAACCTGTATAACAAAGAGGGTCTTCCCGCCTCGCCGTTCAGAACCGATTCCTTTACCGGGGATACTGAAGGAAATAATACCCCTTAAGGAGCAAGAAGAAATGGCAAAGAAAAAAGAAACACCGATAAAGCGTTCCCTGCCAACTTCTAAAAAAATCATCTTTGTTTCTCTGCTGATTGTCATTCTTGTTATTTTCGTCGAGCTGGTTTTGAGATTAACAGGATTTTCATATTATGGCTTATCCAGTCATCTGTATTCCAGCTTTGTTTTTGACAGGGATTTGAAATACCGAATGGTTCCGGGAGATCACATCCTGGGCGATATGAAATTTCACGTGAACAAGTGGGGGTACAGGGGAAGGGATTGGGAGGAGAAGAAAAAACCAGGCGTCTTCAGGATTCTGGTTATCGGCGATTCCTCCACATTCGGATATGGAAGTTTGGATAGTGAAACATATCCCCGTGTTCTCGCGGATATTTTAAACGCATCCGGAAAAAGCGTCGAGGCGTTGAATTTCGGGATGATAGCGTATTCATCCTGGGGGTCTGTTCTGGATTACAAGCTGCGCGGATCGAAGTTCGATCCGGACATGCTGATTATTTTCCTGGGAAACTGGAATGATTTTCATCCGGCGTATCGTTATCCGGATATTACAGAAAAGGTTTATTTCCGTGATTATGTTGCGAGGGGTGTGGGCGTGGGTGATTACTCGAAGCCGTGGTATACCCTATTCAAAATGGGGCAGATATTTTTAAAAATAAAGGATGAGAGCATCCGGAAAGCGGAATTCAAAAAGGATCAAGCCCGTTTTGCAAACGGGTATTATGTTGAGGACAAGGCTGAATTTGTTCGTCGCGTTCCTGTTTCCGAATTCGAAGAAAACCTGAAATTTTTCACAGATGTGGCGAAAAGGCGCGATATCCCTGCGATTTTCATCGTTCCAAAACTGAAACCTCAACGCGCTCGGGAAAAACCTATCTGCGAATTATACAGGAACAAGGTTAAAAACATCGAGCAGGATGATAAGATCAAACTGCTGAATCTGGACGATATCATGCAGAACCAGGATGCGGATGAAATCTGGCAGGATGACGGTTTTCACTTCAAACCAAAGGGAAACTGGCTGATCGCGAAGGGTCTTGCCTCCATTATAGAAACATCTAACTTGATTCCCGTTGAAGAATAAGAGGGGAAAACCTGTTACAATTTGATATTTTTTGTATCGACGATGCAGAGCGGGCTTTCGATGGAATAAACGTCCACAGCGGAAAGCGCCAGGATTTCCGCCCCATTGAAATCGTTCATGGCAACAACCGTGGAGCGCGACGGGGTTTCGGGAAAAATCAGGTAAGACCATCCTCCCTGTTGAAAACGGAACAGAATCCACTTTCTGACAGGTTTATCCGAGTTGATGTTCCATTTCAGGATGAGATTCTCCCCTTGTTTTGTGACATCGAGCGTTGGGGGCGTTTTAAAATCGCCGGAAGAAAGCCATGCGCAAGGGGGAGCCAGAACCGGGTATCTGTAAACGGTTTCCCTGAGTTTGTTGCAAATATGATCGCGGTTTCTTAAAAGGGCGACCATGCTGAAATGGACATTTCCCCCGGCGCCCTGTTGTTCCTGTGTGGCTTTGACCTGGTTGACGATTTCCTCCGCCTTCCATTCACCGGGAAGCCTGCTGGTGAAATTTCCGGGCCAGATATGCCTCCCTTTTTTATTTTGTTCCACCCACCATTTCAGAAGCGGTTTGTAGGGTTGTCCGATTGAATCGATCTTCCAGTAAAGCTGCGGCGTAAAATAATCCACCCAGCCCTGCTGCAGCCACAATCTGGCGTCGGCATAGAGTTCTTCATACTGATCCATCCCCGTAACGCCCGAGGGATAGCCCGGTCTCCAGATGCCGAACGGGCTGATCCCCACCTTCACCCAGGGCTTGACCGCTTTCACATCGTTATAGAATCTTCTGACAAAGGCGTTGACATTTTCCCGCCGCCAATTGGAACGGCTCAGGTTTCCCCCTGAAGCCTTGTATTTTTCCCAGCTGGGATTATCGGGAAAATCGATTCCCCTTCCGTTTTTATCGTTTTCCCTATAGGGGTAAAAATAATCATCAATATGAACGCCGTCTATATCATATCGTTTCACCACATCGAGAATGACATTCATGGTGTGATCCTGCGTGGCTTTCTCCCCGGGATCCAGCCAGAGATATCTTCCATACTTCTTAACGATGGCAGGATTGGTTTTGGATATATGATTATCCGCGATCCCGCCCCTGTTCGTGGGATGGTTGGCGCGATAGGGATTGAACCAGACATGGAGTTCCAAACCGCGCAAGTGAGCTTCATTCACGGCGAATTCCAGGGGATCGTAATAAGGACTCGGGGCTTTACCCATTTTGCCTGTGAGAAAAGAGGACCAGGGTTCCAGTTTGGAATCATACACTGCGTCGCACTGGGGTCTCACCTGGAGGATAATGGCATTCAGGTTGATTTCAACCGCCTTATCGAGGATGGCGAGGAGTTCTTTTTGCTGCTGCGATGTGGAAAGCCCGGGCCTGGATGGCCAATCTATATTGGAAACCGTAGAGACCCAGGCTGCGCGGAACTCCCTGGGAACCGGGGGGATTGTGATATTGTTTGTGACAGTGGCGTGATTTCTGGAAGATTGGGCGCTGGCTGAGAAAACTCCCATTACAAACAATACGAACGAAACCTTATATATAAAATTCACGTCTTCCTTCCTCATAATGAAAAACGAAAGGATATGAAGAAAATGCCGAAATTTAATCCTCTCTTTATAGTATAAAAGTTTAAACCTTCCTTTATAAAAAAGTCGGGATAGAAAAGCAAGAAAAATATTCATTTTTTAAAATCCGAAGTCAAGTCTCAACTTTGAATTCGCGAGGAAGAGGGCGCATTATTTTTCTTGGCGAAGAAAGGACGAAGGAAACGGGGTCATTCTCTATAAAAATCCATCATAATTATAAGAATATCTGTTATGATGGGAAGCGCTGTATCTACAATTTAGCATAGTATTTCGGTAAAATACCTGGATTTTTATAGGGATTGACCCCCGATTGCGGAAAAAACTCATAGAGTATGACACCATAATCCTATCTATTACTCGGAAAACTGATGCGCTCCCCGAGGGGGTGGCGTGTCAGTTTTTCCTTGAAATTCAAATTCCTCATAGTAGGAATTAATATCGAGAGGGCATGGAGAGGTATCTTTTTATTTTTCTGAAAAGGAGAGGGAAATGAAAAAAATAATGCGATCCCTTTTTGTCTTCATGATTCTTTCCTGCGCTTCCTTTGTTGCAGCGGAAACGATCATCATTGACAATTTATCAGCCGAGTTTGCCGTTTCGGGCAACTGGGACACCGGATCCTCCGCAGGATATCACGTCACAGATTATCGGCATATCAATACGGAGCTGACGGAAAGCGCTTACGCCACTTTTTCACCCTCATTCGCCTCTGGGGGAACATACGAGGTCTTTACCTGGTATGTCGAGGGAACAAACCGCCCCACAGACGCAAAATACGTGATCACGCACAAAAACGGTTCCAGCGCCGTATATGTGAATCAGACAACGAACGGCAAGCAGTGGTATTCTATCGGATCCTACGAATTCAACGCCACCGGCGGCGAGATAAAAATCAGCAACGAGTCCTCGGTTGCAGGAAAAGCCGTGATAGCGGACGCCGTGAAATTCGTAAGATCCGGCACGAGTTATGTGGATCTTTACCAAGCGGATTGGATTTATGGATGGGGCGCTGATTATGGTTTCTATTCTGCATCTGACACGGACAATACAATGACGCATGCGCGGCAGAATAACATAAACTGCATCTTCCCCGAAGTGAGAAAAGTCGGGGACGCCCATTACATCAGCGCAACCGAACCCCGCGCCTCCAATATCGATCCATCCTACGCCGATCCCCTTGCAGATGTCATCACCAAGGCTCACGATACTTCGGGTGGAAAACAATATATCGAGGTTCATGCCTGGATCGTGCCCTATCGGGTTTGGTCCGGCTCCGGAAGCAAACCCGTCGGGCATGTTCTACTGGAACATCCGAAATGGGAAGGGGAACAATACGACGGCACGAAAACCGGTAATTATCTGGATCCGGGGCATCCGGAGGTACTTGATTATATGGTGGATGTGGTAATGGAAATCATCAGGAATTATGATGTGGATGGGATTCACTGGGATTATTTCCGCTATGAAAGTCCGCAATGGGGATATAATCCCACGGCGGTTGACCGCTTCAACGCCCTTTATGGAAAAAGCGGAAAACCCGCAACCAACGACCCGGATTTCTGCGAGTTCCGGCGCAACCAGATCAAGGATGTGGCGCGCAAGGTGTATGCAAATGTCAAAGCGGAGAAATGGGACTGCAAAATGTCCGGCGCGCTCATCACCTGGCTTCCCTCGCCTCCGGGAGGCGATTTCACAGCGACGCGTCCTTATTATGACGTGTTCCAGGATTGGCCTGCCATGATTTCAGAAGGAAGCCTTGATCTGCTCGTTCCCATGAATTATATGCGGGATCATGATGTAAACCAGAAAGCCGGTTTTCGAGGGTGGACGGATTTCACAGCCGGCGCACGCGCAGGAAGACATGCCATCATCGGACCAGGGAGTTACCTGAATTATATTCACAATTCCATCACACAGATGCTGTATGCCATCGATACCCCGGGAATCTGCGGAGTTAATGTTTACCGCTATCTAGATACCTTCTACGGAAGCGGTACAGAAAACGATTTCTGGTACACGGTAAAGGCGGATATTTACAATCAGAGGCGTAATGTTCCGGATGCGCCATGGCTTTCCTCCCCCACCCAGGGGATTTTGAAGGGAACCGTGACATCGGATGGAACAAACGAGATTGACGGTGCAACCCTTACGCTTTCCGGCGGCGCCTCAGGAACCATCAAAACCGATGGTTCCGGATTCTATGCCTTTCTGAAACTCAATCCGGGAACAGGACTAACAGCTACAGCCTCGGCGACTGGTTACACAGATAAAGCAAAATCCTTTGATATTTCGGCGGGCGTCGTCACCACGCTCGATTTCAATATGAACGAACCAACGCCGACAGAAACCCCAACGCCAACGCCAACCGAAACGCCGACGCCCACGCCTACTCCAACACCTAC
>JAFGFK010000345.1 GCA_016931135.1 Candidatus Sumerlaeota bacterium
AATCATATTTCAAGAAGAAGTCTCATAGAATATGAAAAAAGAGTCTTTTCATTCCCGGGATTCTGAAAAGGAACGAGACGCAAAGAAAGACATTCGGAGTCATCCGGACGCTTCCGGGGGGAAACTCCGGGAGTCCGGGAAGGATGTGAGTTTGACTGATCTGGATAATATTCTATTTACGAAGGATGATGTGAAGAATCATTTTGACAGAGGCTCTATTTCTTTGCCATACAAGGAAAATCTGGATGACATCCCTACAGACAGGCCCCAAACCATTCCGGCGCCGCCAAAGGAGGAGCCTCGAATGCGGATCGAGGACGCCACGCCGATTCCGGCGCCCGAGGAACCTGTAAGAAAGCCGGCGCTTCCCGATATCGATCTATCCCGGAAACTGACGGATTTAAGATCGGAATTCAAAAAGAAAAAAGCCAAATCACAGGAAAAAAATCCCGATGCCGCCTTTTTCGGCAAATTCTCCGGAAAAAGCGATGCCGACATCACCAGGGCGTTTGTTCCGGCAAACCGGATCGATGACAAGGGAAATATCCTTCCGGAAAAGCCTGAAGAAACCACCGGCGTCAATAAACCGCGCATGACAAAAGCCGATCAAGGACCTTTTTACACAATTCTACTGGCTTATAACCGAAGGATTCATTTCAAAAAGACTATAGAAATCTGTTCCGGGATCATGAACATCCCTCCCCAGGAAACGGAGAGGCGCATCCGGTTCGGGAAAGGCGTCCTTTTCGAGCATGTGGATGAAGAAAAGGCTTTATACCTTCAGAAACAATTCCTGAACATTTCCCAGGGAGTGCGGATCGTTGAGGAGAATGAATCATCCTGTATCCCGGATTCCAAAGACGTTATCGTCTGGCTCTTTTCGAAGAGGCATTTCCAGGTTCAGACGGAAAAGGAAAAACTGACGCTCCCCTGGGAGGGCGTTCAGCTTCTTTGTTCGGGAAATGTCCGGTTTCATTTCAGGAGCAATACGCACAAAAAAATCCTTGATGTCATTGGGATCAATCCCTTTGTGCGCCTCCGGGTATGGGACGCCACCTTTGATTACAAAAGTTCCGGAATAACGCAGAATTCTTCGGGAAAGACGAATTTCATCGACTTGATCAAGATCATCAGTCGCTTTTCAGGAAAGGCGCGGTTGAGTCCCACTATCATGGAAATGCTGGAAAAGAACATCGACGAACCGAGGAATTTCGGGAGTATCGAGGAATTCGACAATTACATTCGATGGTTGTTTTTATCATTCTACGGAAAACCGCTACGCTGATCGGTTGGAAAAAACTTCCCGATCATCAGGGGGAGGCATGGGATCTGTTCTGTTATTCTTTTTCTCGGGCATTTTAACCGGATGGTTTTTCACCCGGGCGTCCATTCTCATTTCCCTTCGCTATCGGATCGAGGACGTTCCCGAGGGCCGCAGTTCTCATAACATCGCCACGCCGCGGCTGGGAGGCGTGGGCGTCGCCGCGTCTTTCTTCCTGTTTTGCGTTCTTTATCTCTTTCCTGTTTCACGCATAGAAGGTTTCCCTGAACCAGGGATCATTCCGCCTCTTCTTCTGGGAGGGACGGGATGTTTCCTGATGGGACTATGGGATGATTTGCGCAGATTGAAGGCGCCTTTTAAATTGATTCTCCAGACTCTGTGCGCCCTTGTTCCCATCATATTCGGATTGCGCATCCACTCCCTGGCTTTATTTGCCGGATTGGCGTTTCCCCCTTCAGTGGGTTATGCGGCGGCTTTATGCTGGATACTTTTTATGATCAACGCCTTCAATTTCATGGATGGCATGAACGGTTTGGCGGGGACATTCGCCACAGTGGCTTTTATCTTTCTCTCGGCTCTTACGGGAATGCAGGGAAAATCTTTTGCGCTCCTCTTTATGTTCCTGGCTGCCTCCTGCATCGGATTCCTGGTTTATAATCTCACCCCCGCCATGACCTTCATGGGCGACAGTGGAAGCCAGTTCCTCGGATATGTTCTTGCCGTGATACCTCTTTACCTGCATCACGACAATCGGGAACTCTTTCCATTTGGAACTTTTGTCATACTTTTTTTCCCCTTCATTTACGATGTTCTTTTCACCCTGGGAAGAAGAGTCCTGAGGAATGAGAACCTGTTTGAAGCTCACCGGACGCATTTGTATCAGAGGCTGATGATTGCGGGATGGAGTCATCCCGGGGTTCTGAGGATTTTATTCATCCTGTTTTTAATTTGCGGATTTTCGAGCCTGGGATTTGCCCGGACAAAATCAACCATTCTCCGGGCGCTTCTGGCTTTCATCGCTCTTCTCGCCATGTCGCTTTACGCCCTTTTTGTTTTAAGAAGAGAGGAGATAAAAAACCGAATTCAAGAGAAAGGGAGTTCAGGATGATTCTTTCAGAAAGATACGGTAAAATCGAAACGATAGCCCGGTATCCGCTTGGGCATCTCCTTAAAGGAACGGTTCTCGAGAAAAACGAGAATCATTTTATCAAAATGCTCACTCCTCCGATTACCCTTCCGGAGGAATTGTATCAGGAGCTTTTCAATAATCTCGAAGAAGAGTCCCGAACCATCAGGAAAATGAGGTCGAGTAAAATCCTGCGTTGCCTCTATCATGAAAGGGAAATCGACGCCCTGTTGATCGGTTTTCCCTTTCCCGAGAACCCGCCGCTTTCCCTGTTTATCAGGGAAAATCATCCTCTTTCCCCTGAACTTGTTTTAAGCCTCCTGGATCAGATGTCCTCCATTTTCTCGTTACTGTTTTCCCGGGAAATCCATCGTTTCCAGCTGGAACCGGAACTTTTATTCATAACGCCTCAGAATCACAAGATCGTTTATGTGGATACAGGCATGGTGAACCTGGCGAAGAATCCTGAAACGATCCGATTGGGATACCTGGATGGGAAGCCCCAGTTTCTTCCCCCGGAACTCTTGAAATCGGGGGAACTCGGGGTTTCCTCCGATGTTTATTTTTTCGCCGCATTCGCTCATTATCTCCTTACAGGCAAGTTGCATGGCCAGAATCTTTCACCTGTAACAGAGGCTACCCTCACGATCACAGAGAGCCTGTCGCCGGCGAACCGATTCAGGGATGAACGCGAAGCCAGGCTGAACAGGTGGCTTGCCCGGGCATCCGCGCAAAAACCGGAGAATCGTATGAAAACGGTGGAGGAATTTTTCGACGGATTGCGGGACATTCTTTCTCCCGGTAAAAAATAATTTTCTTGAGTTTCATAATTTTGGGAGTATAGCGCTTTCCATATATTGATTCTCCGGGTAAAAAGGATACTTAAATAAATCCACTTGTAAAATGGCTACGCGTTCACAAAAAATAAAAGTCGGCGTTTTTCTTTTCATCTGCATTGCTTTTCTGGTGATCATCCTTGTTCTGGTTTCGGGCATGGAACGCTTTCCCACGGTAACCTACAGGGCGATCTTCTGCGAGTCTGTTACCGGGCTGGATAAAGGCGGAGAGGTGCGTTTCAGCGGCGTTCTCGTTGGAAGCGTCGAGGATATCCTCATCGAAGAAGACGGACATGTCATAGCTCTTTTGAAGATCAGAAAAGACAAGCTGCCCGAAATCCGGGAGGGAACCACAGCCAAGCTGGCGCTTCGCGGCATCACCGGCATTTCCTACGTGGAACTCTTTGGAAAGGGAGATGGGGAGATCATTCCCCCAAACGGCTTCATTCCCTCCCAGCTTTCCTTCATCAGCAACATAACGACCAACTTCCCCGCAGCATTGGAAAGCCTCAATGAAATTCTTGACAAGATCAACCTCGCCCTTGGGGAAAAAGACACATCCCTGAAGGAGGAAATCCGGGGCATCATAAACCAGATCAACAAGGCTGCTTCCGGCATGGCGAGGTTTTCCGATGAAGCGACCTCTCAAACCCGCATCGTCTCCGCCCAATTGAACGAACTCATCGAGAATCTCAACGCCTCCGTTGGCGAAACCCGGAATAGCGCCCAGGGACTGATTTCTTCCATGGAAAACCTGGTTCGGAATACGGATCAGCGCATATCCCAGATCGACGTTCCAACCACCCAGAGAAAAATTCACGCCCTTGCAGACCGGATTACATCCACTTCCCTTTCCCTGGAGAGCCTTATTTCCTCCTCGCATCAATCCGTATTCCAGATGGAATATCATATTCATCAATCCCTGCAACAACTCAACGCCACGTTGAATGTTGCGGAGAATTTGTTGAGGATGATCGAGCGGGATCCCTCCATTTTCATTTACGGACCCAGTCCCGATGATAAAACGAACGGTTCAAGGAGATGACAGGCATGAAGATTCCCCGTACTTTGATCGAGGCGTTAACGTTTCTGATCTTCCTCACAGGATGCCTTCATCGCAACCCGCCGGTTCCCATTCATTTTTATACCCTGCAGGAACGCAAGCCGGCTGAAGAGAAGCCTGTAAAAAAATCCGCCCCGTCCTTGGGAATACTCCCTTTTCAGAGCGCTTCCTCGGTTGAAACCAGAATCCTGTATCGCACGTCCCCAGTGGCGCTGGGATATTACGAATATGAAAGATGGGCGGAATCCCCCGGGGAGATGATGACGCGCGCCTTTTCCGAGTTTATGGACGCATCGGGGCTGTTTTCCAGCGTTTCTTCCGGAAGGAATTATTCCCCCGCATCCGTAAAATGGATTCTGACGGGCGTGGTGGAGCGCTTCGAAGAGGATCGCAGTTCCTCCCCTCCCTCCGCCTCCTTAACCGTGGCGCTCGAGATTTATCAAACGAATGGAAATATCCCCATCTGGAACAAACGGTTGACCGCGCGCGAACCCCTGGAACGAGACACGCGGGAGCATCTTGCCGTTGCCATGGATAAAAATCTTACCCGCATTCTGGAAGAAACTCTTACGGCTGTATCGAAAATCCAGCCCGCTGAAAAAGATTAGGCTTTTTTCGAGAATACCCCGGGGGGAAATCCTGTTGCAGGAAAAATGAGCAATAACTATTACCATGAAGAAGAAATCCTGGGAAAGGCTTATGACGCCAGGCTCATGAAACGCCTGTTGCGTTACGTGAAGCCTTACCGCCATCTCATGTTTCTGGGGATCGCCGCATCCCTCATCGTTTCCGGTTTTGAACTGGCTCTTCCCTACATCGTCAAATCGACCATAGATGGACCCATTGCCAATTCCGACTTTCGGGGCATGTTCATCATGTCCCTAGTATATCTGGGACTTCTCACGGGATCTTTCCTCATGGATTATA
Organism: Candidatus Sumerlaeota bacterium; assembly: GCA_016931135.1. Lineage (GTDB taxonomy): Bacteria > Sumerlaeota > Sumerlaeia > MWCT01 > MWCT01 > JAFGFK01. The sequence goes on from JAFGFK010000345.1 coordinate 5,235, forward strand.
TCAAGATTTATATACTGAACCTTCTGGGGCAAAAGGCGATGCGCGATCTGCGCATGCAGATTTTCGAACATGTGGAAACCCTCTCCCTCAAGTTTTTCGATAAAAATCCGGTGGGAAGACTGATGACAAGAATCACCAATGACGTTCAGGTTTTGAACGAGATGTTCGCATCGGGCGTTGTGGCGGTTGCGGGGGACGTCTTTCTCCTCATCGGAATCATAACATTGATGATCGCTCTCAACTGGAAACTGTCGCTCCTGGTTTTTGCCACCCTTCCTCTTCTTTTTGGCGTGGCGCATAACTTCAGAACGCGGATAAGGGAAATTTACCGGGATATTCGTTCCCGCCTGGCTCGATTGAATTCCTACATGCAGGAAAATCTATCCGGCATGAGGACAATCCAGGTTTATAACAGGGAATCTCGGAATTACGAAACCTTCCGGGAATTGAACGCCCAGCTTCGAAAAGGAACGCTCGACGCCATATTTCAATACGCCGTATTTTTTCCGGGGGTACAGCTCACATCCGCCTTAGGCGTCGGGATTCTCATCTGGTATGGAGGCGGCGCGGTGATAAGAAATGTCATGACCATCGGCGCCCTGATCCTCTTCATACAATATGTCACCCGCTTTTTCCAGCCGATCAGGGAACTCTCGGAAAAATACAACATACTTCAATCTTCCATGGCATCCTCGGAACGAATTTTCAAGATTCTGGATACGAAGCCGCTGATAACCGATCCCCGCGAACCGGAATCCGCTCCCCGCCTTTCTCATTCCATTGAATTCAGAAATGTCTGGTTCGCATACGATAAAGAAGAATATGTGCTTCATGACGTTTCCTTTACCGTGCCAAAGGGACAAAGCGTGGCAATCGTCGGGGCGACAGGCGCGGGAAAGACCTCCCTTATCAATCTCCTGTGCCGTTTTTACGATTACAACAAAGGCGCCATTACCATAGACGGAATTGAATTGCGTCGGTTCCGGATTCAGGAGCTGCGTTCCATCATCGGACTCGTTCTGCAGGATGTCTTTCTCTTTTACGGAGACGTTGCGGGAAACATACGCCTCGGAAGAGACAATTTGACGGATGACGATATCGAAAAGGCGTGCCGCACGGTAAACGCCCATGATTTTATCAGCGCCTTTCCCGATGGCTATCAACAAAAGGTACGGGAGCGGGGAGCGACTCTTTCCCAGGGACAAAAACAGCTGCTCGCCTTTGCGCGCGCCCTGGCTTTCGATCCCAAACTCCTGATCCTCGATGAAGCCACATCCAGCATCGATACGGCAACGGAAGTCCTGATCCAGGACGCCTTGAAAAAACTCCTTTCCCACCGCACCTCGATCATCATCGCTCACCGCCTTTCCACCATCCGAAATGCGGATAAAATCATAGTGATGCATAAGGGCAAAGCGCGCGAAACGGGTTCCCATCAGGAACTGATCGAAAAAAACGGATTGTATCGCAGGCTGTACGAACTGCAATACCGCCACATGGAAGGAATGTAAAAGAACAATGTAAAATGACCCGCCCTCCATAGTCACGCCAAGAGCGTGACGAAGGAGGGACAATATAAAATTACAAATTTATTGAAAATCAGAAAGTAATACAAAGGAGATATCGAAATGTTGAATAAAAATACCTTGTTTATAATTGGAATATGCGTCATCCTGTCGATCGGGATTGTTCTGCAAAGCGAGGAGGTGAAGCGCATGCCAGAAAAAGAAAAAGAGACAAAAACGATCGAACTCCCCGAACCGAAGACAAAAGGCGCTCTCAGCCTTGAAGAGTGCATTCAAAAGAGAAGATCAAGAAGGAATTTCATCTCCGATCCCCTGTCCCTCGAACAAATCTCGCAACTGCTTTGGTCCATGCAGGGGATTACGGAGCCGGAGCGTGGGTTTCGCGCCGCTCCTTCCGCGGGCGCTCTATATCCTCTGGAGATTTACGTTCTGAAATCCGATGGAGTCTTTCATTATACACCGGAAGGACACATTCTTGAATCCCTGGGTAAGGAGGATTTGAGGAAGAATCTCGGGAGCGCGGCGCTGGGGCAGACATTTATCGCGCACGCGCCCGTTAATTTTGTCATATGCGCCGTGTTGGATCGGGTGACATCAAGATACAGGGAGAGAGGAATCATGTACGCTCATATCGAAGTGGGACATGCGGCGCAGAATCTGCATTTGCAGGCTGTCGCCCTGGGTTTGGATTCCGTTCCTGTGGGCGCATTTCGGGAAGAGGCGGTATCCGAAACCCTGTCGCTTCCGGTTGATCATAAGCCACTCTACATCATCCCGGTGGGACGCTCCGGGAGATAAATCAGGCTTCATTTTTTATAGGATCATCGTATCATCCCGCCCTATAATCCGCGCTGCATTTCAATGAAGATTGAAGAGAGAAGTTTAAAGTTCGAAGTCTTGCAAACGAATTCATCCACTGAGACGATAACCTTCTGGTAACGCAAAATCCAAAAATCGAATAGAGCGATCTGAATCATGCGCATATATTTTTCAACATAAAAATACTTCTGGAAGTTAAAATTAAACTTGCGCAAAGATTCATTTTCTGATGGATAGTTGTTTCAATATACTCCTTTAAAGGAATGGGTTCCTGAAATAATCCTGTTGAAAAGGCGATACGATGAAGATGAATTCGCGAATTCCGGGAAAATTTACGCTTCTTTTCATTCTCTTCTGTCTGTTTTGTTCCGGATGCTCCGAAAAGAAGACCTCTCCCAAAGGGCGCGCGGAAACAACGCCGCCAGATTCTTCCTATCAGGGAGACCATCTGGATAATGTAATCGCTGCGTACTGGAATTCGCTTGGCGACATCGAACGCGCAACGGGAAAGAAAAGCTCCCATTCCTACTATGCGAAATTCTCGTTCACGGATCAGAATGAGGAGCAAATCCTGAGATGCGCCCAATGGGTTCTTGCCAATACCTGGATGGACGGATCGACGACATGCAGCGTTCTCCTCCGGGCCATGGAAGACAACAAGGGAAATGTCGAGCTGATTCTGCGCGGGGTGGAGGCGGATCATCCGGTTCTGCCGCCGTTGAGCGATATTGAGACTCCGATCCCCAACTGGAGGAAAATGTACCTTATAGCCCTTCTTCATCTCGTGGACATCAAGCGGCGGGCGGTTGAAAAGCTGATGCATCCTGATTACGGAAGCCTCGATCCCGATGCGCGCGCGGGATTGAAAGTTCTTCAATTCGGCGGGCATTTCATGTGCGACAACGGTACGCTGTTTCATTATCTGATCGGGAACGCGATCCGTTGCGCCGCCGCGGATTTTTTAATCTGGGTGATTGAAAAAGACATCTCGCTGACGCTGCAAAGGCGCGACATCATTGATATAATCCTGGAAAACGAAAATAAGAGGAATTCCTTTTTTACGGGATGGCATGACGATCTGATGACGCTTTGCGACAATCTGGTAAAGATATACGGTCACGCCTTTCCGGAGAATCCGCCGGAGGATCTTGTGAACCATCTCCGAAAGGCGCTTTCTCAAGAGATGAAGGTGAGCAGCGACGCCTTGACCCTGGCGCAAATCAGGGACATCTATTCCACAGGCACGCTTTCCCGTTATTTCAACGAGTTCATCAAATTGGGAGAAGGTTTTGCCGGTTTGACCGCGCGGGAAAGGGAAAATGAGAGGGAGGGGTACCAGACGCAATCCTCCAAGGTTTCCCCGCAGCGCTCCCCTTACCTGAAGAATGTCGAAGTTCCCAATGTCGTCATTCCCCTGCAGCTGGAGGACGTCGTCATAACCAAGCTGCGATTGATCGTCACCGCTCTTTCCATGCAGGAGGCGATCCTTTTAAAGCGGACGACGCAGCCGCAACCTTCTGTGAAAATAATGGGGCTCGATCCCTCCTGGGCCGTTGATCCTTTTACAGACAAGCCATTTACCACTCTGTTTATCAAGCCGGGGCGTCTGACGCTCAATGGACAGCCTCCCGAGTGGTTCTATGCGATGGATCAGATATACGCCATGAACATGAGGATGGATATTGATTTTCCCACCCCGCGTGAAAAGGCGCAGGAATAAACGCGTTCATGAAAAAGCGCAGACATCGCTCGACATTGTTTCTCACAGCTTCCATTTTGATCTTCGCGTTTCTCATTGCCAACAACCTGATTGCGAAACACAATGATTTCGAGGATTTGCCGGACCTTCTGGTTTTTGAAACCTCCATATACAACACATTAAAAGGCGATTTTCTCTACAATTTTCGCGGAGGCGACGTCTGCCACCTGGGGATTCATTTTGCCCCGATGCTGCTGGTTCATGTCCCCTTTTACGCCCTGTACCAGAACGTTTACGCCTTGTTCCTCGTTCAGGGAATCATGACAGGCATGGGGGCTCTTGGGATATTTTTTCTTGCGCGTCGCATCCTGAAAAATGAAACGGCTTCCCTGATATTATCGATCGCGTTTCTTATAAACCCGATTGTACTGGGGGGGGCGCTCTGGTCCATTCACGAAGAACCTTTATCCGTTCCCTTTCTCGCATTCGGATTTTATGCATGGGCGAAGAGACGATGGAGCGCATTCTGGATATGCATGGCAGGGGCGCTGTTATGCAAAGAGACGATCGCGCTCATGACTGCGTTTCTGGGGGCTGCGTTTTTCATTCGGTACCGCCGCACGCCGGTTCAGCGGCGAAACGGCGCGGTTTTATTCATGATCAGCGTCTGTTGGTTTCTACTGGCGACAAAAATACTGATGCCCTTGTTTTCCCCCCTTTCCCCCAGCGATCTGCAGATGGCGGCGCGCTATGACGCCCGGATAGGGCGCGCCATACCGGAGATGTTTCTCAACCTGTTCCGCCATCCTGAATTTTTTCTTGAAACGATTTTACAGAGCGCAAAGATGAAATATCTTTTCAACCTTTTTCTCCCTGTCGCCTTCCTGTGTTTTTTCTCGCCGGAGTTTCTCCTCCCCCTTGTTCCGGTTATTTCCATGAACATCCTCTCCTACAAATACAAATGGCACGCCACGCTCCTGCATCAATATACGATTCCCGCTGCGCCTGTGATATTCTGGGGGGCAATGGATGGATTCCGCCGCCTCCTTGTCTTATATCGCATCCGCAGAAAAAAGAGAAAAAGGCGTGTGGAGCAAGGCGACCGGAGGCGTTTCACTCTGATATTCAGCGTGATTGTATCTCTGGGAAGCGTGGCGGGTATATTCGCTTCGGGAATTCATCGATGGGTATTTTTCAATGAAGACCCGCGTATCAGTTATTGTCCCCTTTCCTCGACTCCGGAAAGTCTTTCCGCAACCCGGGAGGCTTTGGCGTTGATTCCGCCGGATGCAGCGGTTTCCGCCTCTCACCTTCTGGCAAACCATCTGGCAAAACGCCGCATTCTTTTCTATAACAAAGATCCGGAGATCAGGATTCTCCCCTTCGAATACTACGTGATCGTGAAAACGGGGCGGCGCGGCGATGAACCGGAAGAATTCTCCGATGAAACCGTTGAATTCTTCCGGAAAAACTGCATACAGGTTTTTCAGAAAGACAGAATCCTGATTCTCAAGAGAAAGACTCCCCCGATCTCCCTCGAGGAGTATAGACGGCAAAGGAGACGGAGACCTCAGATGGAATGACATCACCCGCAGGCTGACATGGGTGGGGAAATTAAAGATGTTATCATTATAGTTTTCCTGATATTCTCCCCCTTGATCCCCGTGCCCCCCGTGGTTAAAATATCGTTTCTTTTTAATATATATTCTAAGAAGACATGAATATCGTTTATCCTCAGATTATGTATTTAAAATCTGCGAAAATCGGCGTCATCTGTGGATCCGGAATCATGATTACTTCGCAACTCCATCCTGGATATATCTCTGAGTTCTCTGTGATCTTTGTGGTTAAATCGGTTCTTTCGTGGTTTGATGGCGGGTTTTTCGATTATAATCGGGCTTTTTATTTTCTACCACTAATC
>JAFGFK010000346.1 GCA_016931135.1 Candidatus Sumerlaeota bacterium
GTTCTTGCCATCTTGAAAAACGGACAGCGGGTGGAAAATGCTTCCGAAGGCGATGAAATAACCCTGATACTTGAAGAGACGTGTTTTTACGGCGAAGCGGGAGGACAGGTCGGCGATACAGGAACCATCAGAGTTGCGGAAGAGGATCGTAAATCGCAAGTCCTGATCACCGATACCCGCAAAACTCCCAGCGGCATCATCCTCCACCAGGGCAAGGTAATCTCCGGAGAAATCCGTTCCGGCGATATTGTGGAAGCGGAGATAGACGGAAACAGACGGCTTGCGATTATGAGGAATCATACAACCACGCATCTGCTCCAGAAGGCGCTGAAGATGGTGGTGGGGAGGCATATAACCCAGCAGGGTTCTTCCGTAATGCCGGAGGCGTTCCGTTTTGATTTCACGAATCCGGAGCCGGTTACGAGGGAACAGATTCTGGAGGTGGAGCGGATCGTTCAGGGAGAAATCCTGAAAGACATTTCGGTAGTAACGAGGGAGCTGCCCCTTGAGGAAGCGATGAGGCTGGGAGCGATTGCGCCGTTCGGGGAGAAATACGGGGCCGTTGTGCGCGTGGTGAGCGTAGGGGATTTCAGCATGGAATTTTGCGGGGGAACGCATGTGAAGAGCGCCGGGCAGATCGGCGGCATGGTCATTATGGGGGAATCCTCCATTGCCTCCGGAATCAGGAGGATCGAGGCGAAAACCGGTATGGGCGCCTTCGAGGAAAACCAGAAGGCGCGTAGTCTTGTTGCGGAATTATGCCGCAGTTTTTCCACAACGCCGGAAGAGATATCGAGCCGTATGGAAAAAATGGCTGATGAAATGAAGGACATGAAGAAAGAGATGCAGAAGCTTCGCCAGGAAAAGGCTGCGGGCAGTTCCGGGGATGTTCTGGATTCGGTAAAGGAGATTTCCGGAATCAAAGTCCTCATCCGCCAAACCGAAGGCGTGAATGCCAGCGAGCTGCGTAATGTCGCCGATACGCTCGGAGCGAAATTGAAGGATGGCGTGGTGTTTATCGGAAACGCCGAGGGGGAGAAGGTAAGTCTTGTTTGCAAGGTAGTAGGCGCCGCCCTGGGAAAGGTTTCCGCGGTGAAGATTGTAAAGGAGGCGGCGAAGATTGTGGGCGGCGGGGGCGGCGGGCGCGATGACATGGCGCAAGCCGGCGGCAGATTCCCGGATAAAATCGGAGAAGCCCTCGCCTCCGCAGAATCCCTCATTGGGGGTCAAACGCTATAGTTTGTGTAGTTTTCCCGATTCCCCGGGAGTGGGAGGAATTGATTTACATTTTTATCTATTATTTATTGACAATTTGCTTATTTGTTATGTCATTGACTTTATGACTCGTCCAAGAAGAATAAACCTTTCTTTTTCTCTTTATCATGTCCTCTCCCGATCGAATACCGGTGATATGGCGTTTGTTGATTATGTCGACGAAAGAAAATTTTTGTATTATCTGGCTAAATATGTGAAACTGTTTTCCTTTCGGCTTCATGCCTATTGTTTGATGCCCACTCATTTTCATCTTCTCCTGGAAAGCGGCGAACGACCTGCGTTATCCGAGTTCATGCGCAGATTGCTGACAGCTTATACCATGTATTTCAACAAGCGGAATGAAAGACATGGTCATCTTTTCCAGGGGCGCTTCAAGAGTTATGTTGTTGACAAACCCGCCTATCTTCTCGCCTTGTCGCGGTATATTCATCTGAATCCTCCTCACCCCGAAACATGCAAGGGTTCCAGCCTCCGGTATTATATCAAAGGCGGGGAGCCGCCGTTTCTTTTTACAGGAGAAATACTATCATGGTTCAAAGGAGACAGAAAAAAATATATTGAGTTCGTAAGAGAGGGTATCGGCGAGAACAACAAACCGGAAATTCTGAAACAGAGATATATTGGAGGCGAAGCGTTCTCAAAGCGGATGTCTAAAAGATTGTCTCAGATGAATATGTCCCCCAGTCGCGTTACGAAGTCGATCATTCAGGGAGAATTACAACAGGAAGAATTGGATCGGAAAAAGGCGGAGGCGTTGCTGAAAACCGTTTCAGATTTTTATCAGGTTTCTCCCATGATTATAAGAAAGGCAAAGAGTGGGAAGGGACAACATGGCAAAGCCAGGGAGGCGCTGGTTTTCCTCCTCAATGAACTTTTGCCATGGAACTATTCACGGATTATTGAGTACTTGGGATTACGGGAGAAGAGCACGGTAAGTTATCACTTGAGGAAAATAAAGCAGGATCCGGAAACACGGAAGACATTGGGAAAACTCGTTGAATCCGCAACGAGAAAACTACACAAACTATAGCGTCTGACCCCAATCGCCTCTCAATCGCCTTATGCTAATGGGGCGCAATAGGGTCCTTCGGGAATGACGGCGACGCTCTTTCCTTGTTCCTGCGCTTTGTTCAAAAAATCCTGAACAGATTTTTCCACTTGGCCGGAACCGACGGGCGCCGGATTGATATATATCTTTTTCATATCTTCCAGGGAAATGCCGTCGGTTATGAAAAAGAGGTGATCCTGCCCCACTTTTTCCAGAACGCGCGCGTGCATCTGGAATTCCCACTGATCCTTTACTACGACATCGGTTGATTTTATATCATTGAGAAAGCCGCGCCAA
>JAFGFK010000347.1 GCA_016931135.1 Candidatus Sumerlaeota bacterium
CATTTATGAAAAGGATTATGTCACCGTACCGCTCGAGGAAAAACCGATGCAGAAGGTGAATTTCAAGGATCCCGTGAATCTGGGGAAGAGCATCGAATCATTGAAGAAAATGATGCTGGATGCTGCGAAGAAACTCCAGTTCGAAAAAGCCGCCCAATACCGCGACGAACTCTTCCAGCTCGAAGAACAACTCAAAAACCTCACGTGAAAAAGATTTGAATAACAAAAATACGGGATGAGAATAAATTCGAGGGGTATGGAATTAACTCGATGTAACGTTCTAAGCGGAAACCACTTCCACTGAAAGAACTTCCTTGACGGAGTGATCTCCTGAAATTATCTTGTCTATTCTATCAAGGGTAGTGGCGTGGAAGTATCTCTCTCCACATTCATTACATACCTCCGCTTCGACATTTTCAACTATGTAAAGTCTGCCTTTGAACCAATGCTGCTTCTTCACCTTTTTCTTGCTTGTTTCCGAATCGCAGAACTCGCATTTCATTTCTTTACCCCTTTTCATACACAGTAATAATTACAAGCGACTGATCTTCACGGAAATGGCATAATACATGCATTATCCTTCCATCTTCTGAATTCCCTTCAATACGATAACGCGTTCCTCTCAGATCAGTTGTTAGTTATTTTTTCCACGAAACCTTCGATAATTGCCCTTTCAATGTCGCTTCTTTCAAATCCGTCTTCCGCCATTTCTTCTTCCGCATGAAAGGTACGAATGAAACCGCTTTTGTTTTGAGGCATATCAATCAACCAACTCGAAAAGGAAAAGTATCATAATGAATGGTAGCATGGCGTGTCAATACCTGATTGTTTCCTATCTGAACCTTACCCGGTCGATCCGGTGATCCTGTCAAAATATTTTATTCGGACAGGATTGACGCGATTTTCGGGATTCTGTTTCTACCGCGAATCCCGCGAATCCCCCTTCGTAAGAATTTCCTCCTTCGCTAAATCTTCCTCCTTCGCTAAAGCTACGGAGGATAAATACGGAGGATAAATCGGCGGGACAAGTCTTCACGAATTTCATCAGTATGAAAGCGCCGCCAAAAAAGAGATAAAATTATTTCCTTTTTCGGATTCTATGGGGTTCGACCAGAAGAAGCAGTCCTTTATAATGTTCCATATCAGCGTTATCAGATAAATATTGTTGGAGAGTTTCCATTGTTATGGGAATTATTTCCGGATGGTTTTTAATTTGTAAACTTATGATGCCTTTATAATTTGATGGTGGGAAAGATATGATGTTGGTGAAATCACTGTTAAGTGATATTAAAATTGCGTTCAATTCCTGGGCTTTGTCGATTACCCGATGATCATCAGAATCACTGGGAATATGCTCCTTGAGAATTAACGCCTCATATCCGGCATTACGAAGAAACTGGATTATAGACCTTGGAATGCAATGATCGGCAAAAAACCGGATAGTCATTATATGGCTACCTCTAGTTCAGCCAGATATCTTGCGAAGTCAAGGCTTGCAGCGATATCCTCCTCGGTCAAATCCGGAAATTCCTCCAATATCTTTTTGTTGTTCATTCCCGAAGAGAGATAACCCAAAATAAGACTCACCGGTATTCGGGTTCCCTTGAACCGGGGTTTTCCGTGGAGCACATCTGGACTGCTTTCAATATGTTCTCTCCATGAAATCTCCATTTTCCTACTCCTTGAAAAAATTGCATAGATTAAGAACGATTCAAATAAAAGATATTACAATTCATTAATGATAATACAGGCAAGACAAAAATACATCCATATACGTTATTCCAGCCGATCCCGTGATCCCGTCAAAAATATTCGTATTGGACAGGATTTACCGGATTTTCAGGATTCTGTTTCTGCCATGAATCCCGCAAATCCCCCTTCGTAAGAACTTTATCCTTCGTTAAATCTTCCTCCTTCGCTAAAGCTACGGATTTATCAAATTGGATTCTCACGAACGAAAAGTATTGGATTCCCGTCCTTTTCAACGATTAAGAAATATTCATCAGCTTGCCATGACTTACCTTGTTTATCCGGGTGCGACTCATCGTCGTTTTGAACATTCTCTTGGCGTTATGGAATTGGCTTCAAGAGTTTATGATATTGTAACCTTCCAGGAAAATGTAAACGGGAGAATTAAAGAACTCATTCCGGAAATTAGGAATATAGATGAAAAAGGATACTGGCGGAAGGTTTTACGTATCGCCGCCCTTTGTCATGATTTGGGTCATATAGCCTTTTCACACGCAGCGGAAAAAGATTTGCTTCCTCATGGATGGTCTCATGAACGTATTACTAGAGAAATCATTTTACATAGTGATATGAAAAGTATATTCGAAAGTCTTACGCCGCCTTTAAGGTCATCAGATATTGTCAAACTGGCTCTTGGAAAGGAAAAAGCCCCCGATCTGGAATTCACCGACTGGGAAACCGTTCTCTCGGAAATTATTGTCGGAGACGCCTTTGGCGTTGACAGAATGGATTATCTTCTGAGAGATTCTCTTCATATAGGTGTGGCTTATGGAAGATTTGATCATTATCGCCTTATTGACACATTAAGGATTTTCTGAAAATATGGCTTCCGGGAGGTTTCTTTCCGACAAAGATTGAAGAGCATCTTGATATAACAGACAATAATGTTCTTGTGGCAATGCAACAGGCGGCAGACGATGAAAAAAAACCTGGACATATTCACGCAAAACGGATTTTACAAAGGAAACACTTTAAACTTTTATATCGGCGCAATCCTGAAGATATTCAAGCCAATCCAGATGCGGTGGAAAACATATTCGAGGAAGCCGTGAAAAAGTTCGGAGAAGAAAAAGTCCGGAAGGATAGATACAAAGAGAAACAGAACCCCCTCAATTTTCCCGTATTAACAAAAGATGGAAGAATTGTTTCTTCTCTTGCGCTATCTCCTACATTACAACATTTGCCGCCGATTGCGGTAGATTATATCTTTATCGATCGTGACATTGAGGAAGAAGCAAGAAATTGGCTGGAAAATAATAGAAGTAAAATAGTTGCGCAAATTCATGGGGAGGCAAAGGAAGATGGAAAGGTTGAAAAGGGCTTCGGTGATTATTGACCTTGCTGACGAATTATTAAAAGAAGGGAGTTGGTGTGGGGAAACACATTTGCAGAAAATAACGTTTTTCCTCCAGGATCTATTAAAAGTTCCCCTGGATTACGACTTTATATTATACAAACATGGACCTTTTTCCTTTGATTTGTGTGATGAATTGACTGCCATGCGAGCGGACAGGCTTATGGAGTATGTCATAAAGATGTATCCCTATGGTCCAAGCCTGGTTCCCACGAAAACAGGAAGAATAATAAAAGAAAACTTTTTCCAGAAGACAATTGATCAAAACAAGCCCAAAATCAATTTTATATCCTCCAGATTGGGGAATAAGGGAGTCGCAGAGCTTGAAAAACTCGGCACCGCTTTATTTGTAACTCTTAAGGAGAGACAACTTGTGGACGCCTCAAAGCGCGCGCAGCGAATAAATTCAATCAAACCTCACATATCCCTGGAAGAAGCGACAACCGCTATCCGGGAAGTTGATCAGATCATACACGAAGCAAACGTTTTATAATCCCTGTAATCTATAAATATCCCCAAATTCGTATTTCGTTTTTCTGCTCCCTTTTCCTGAGATAATCTTAAACTAAACAATCCCTCAATAGAGATTCTGTTCAATATCAGAAATATCCACGCCACCTTAAAGATCATCGAAATCTTTCATAGGAACTGTTTCAGCATTTGAAAGTCGGCAAAGAATATCTGAAATCGCCTTGTCTTTTAACCATTCCTGAAGATATTCATGTACCTGTAAATCAAGAGGTAATTGTTTCTGATATAGGGATTGATTTGATGACGCCTCAAAAAGCAGGTGAAAAATCTCTTCATAGTCCAAAGTTCTACTGGGAATAGAAACCCAATCTATTGGTGAAGGAACGAGAAGTGATATATCATTAGCTTTGAACTCCGGCTTTCTTGTAAAAAGACCGATGGCGCGATTAACTATATAACCCGCAAATGTATAATAACAAATACCTTCTGGAGATCGAACATAAAAGATCTTTTCCATGGGGCACACACGGCGGATTTGTTCAACAAAAGATAAAATTCTACAACGAAGGTTCCGAGTAAACAAATCCATATTCATATGATCAGAATGAATCAACTGCCAGATGCGATCAGCAATGTGTGGATCAGATGAAATACCGCTTCCACCGTAAGTAAAATCTATAACATCGAACGCTGATCGCAAGGGCTCAAGATGGATGCCCTCTCTGGATATTTTCGCCACGCTCCAGCACTTACCTGCAAAGCGCACAGAAACCCCATTCCGAACCCGAATCAGATTTATAGCAGGAACTTCACCCAAATGCTTTGATCGGTGGAACAAGTCTACAGTTTGGGAGCCGATTCCGAAATTACCATATATCAATCTCATATCCACAAGTTGATACAAGTCCTCATCGCCTCCATATCGATTTTTATAACCATGTCTCTGAAGAAAGCCATTGGAAGCGAGCTCCGCAAGAATTTGCTCAAGTATTCCTCTTGAAAAATATGACTTGTGCTCAAACAATTTGCAAAGATCGGCAATCCGCATAAATTGTCCACCGTTGGAAGCGACGATACTTAAGCATTGCTGGGCGATTGCTCCAAAGAGATCGTAAGGCTCTTTAATTGATAGATCGCCTTTAGAGGCGGCATCGATCAATGCTGCAAACCGCAGAGCATCAATAATAACAGATGTACTATCATCTGGTATAAGACAGACAACATTGGTCTTGATCGAACGTCGATTTCCACGCCCAATTCTTTGAAGGAAAGAATCCGCACCTCCCGGACATCCCCAGAGTAAAACCGCATCTATATCACCAATATCAATGCCCAATTCCAAAGTACTCGTTGCTACACAAATCGCAGTGTCCATTGACGAGAACTTCTGCTCTGTATTTACGCGAACATCAGGGGACAGTGAAGAATAATGGGCAAAGACACAATGTCGAAGCACTCCATCTTCCTGCAATATCCCTGCAATCTTTTCACATTCCCTACGTGAGTTGGCGAAAATGAGTAGTTTTGTTTTCCGCCCCTGAGTCATACTTCGTACGAGAGAGAGAAGGTCTCCCATCCTTCTGATATGCCTAATTTGGGCATCTATTTTACGAGTTGTGGAAAATTCCAATAGGATGGCTTCCTCATGCCTTCCCACAAGAAAGTCTTGGACATAAGCAAGATCCCCTATAGTTGCAGAAAGGGCAACCCATTGAAAGCCATCAGGTATAATCTGATGCAGACGACGAAGGAGAATTGAAAGTTGGAGACCACGTTGGGTGTTGTAGAGTAGATGCACCTCGTCAATCACTACAGCTCGAATGGACATAAGCGCAGGTTCACCTCGAAAGAGCAAGACATCAAGCGATTCCGGCGTTGTTATAAGGACATGGGGTACAGAACCACTAATCAGATCATCTCTATCACCATGACGTATTCCAACACGTATACCAATTGTAGATAATGGTGGTTGTAGTCGCTTCTCAATGTCATTCACAAGAGCCTTTGTCGGTGCAATGTATAGGAGAAATAGGATGTCATTTTTTACTGCATGCCGCCAATACTTACTTACCAAAGGAGCCATTACGGCTTCAGTCTTACCCGAACCTGTGCCTGAAGTAAGAACCGCGTTATGTCCTGAAAGAAGAGGTTCAATAGCTGCTTCCTGAGCATCCCGAAGTTGAGGGAAACGTCCATAAAAAGCAGAAGCCACTCTGTTTTCCAATAGATTGGTGTTTGACATGTTTACTCTTCCATTGCCCTGTCTAATATTGTTACCACTTGACGAATACACTGGCGAACGCGGTCCTGATTAGAATCCTTCGCTGCTTTCTCAACAAGTGTGGTTATTTTGTCTTGTGTTAAAATAGAAGGTTCCCATGAGTATGCCCGACTATGAATACTGATGATCTTTTTGCACAACTTTTTAAGATGCGTTACATTAATAGGTGTCATCTCAAATTGTTTAAGACCATCAAACTGTGAGAAATCATAATCATATTCCCCCTTGTGAGCCAGTTCATGTGTATTGGTTCAGCGTGAAATGGACAAACGCCATTTCGATTTAAGATAGTGATTCGCTGACGCGAATCAGAGTTTTTTTAGGCATA
>JAFGFK010000348.1 GCA_016931135.1 Candidatus Sumerlaeota bacterium
GAAGAGATTCACATTATATTGGTTGTTAAGAGATTTTACCAAAGATTTCTTAATGAGACTGTGGCCAACTGCACTTACCTTTCTAGGTGGGGCCATGATTGTAAGCTTATTGACTTTAATTGGGAATGTACTAGGGATAATATCTGCATTAGTATTTTTTCTCATAATTTTTCTTATCGAGAAACGAAGAGACGAGGGTTGGTTTATACTTAGCGATAAACTTTTACAGCGCTCTACCTACCTTGTAGCAGCTGCCACATTTGCAGCTTCAATATATCTACCTTTCTGGAAATGGAATGTGACAACATTTCTTCCGCGGACAGGTATGTTAATTGGAGTGTTCCTTGGTGCATCAATTTTGGTATGCATATTCCGTATGTTTTTCTATAAACCTTTCGTTTTGGATTGGGAGATCTGTCCAGATTGTGGAGTTGTCGGAAATAGATTAGAGGTCTATCAAACGAATAGCCATTCTGATGAATATGCAGGTCCTGGAAGATTAATTAGGAGGGTAGATGGATATACTCTTGTCTTTCGATATAAATGTCCAAAATGCAAACGAGAATTCAATTATATCTCCCAGCACTGAATTTAATGATCAGTACATACCTCAGATTCCACATTCTCGACAATATAAAGTTTGCCCTTGAACCAATGCTGCTTCTTCAACTTCTTCCTGATTGTTTCCGAATTGCAAAATTCGCATTTCATATTCCGGGTAATATTATCTTCTCAACATCATCTTTGCTTCTTGGATACAAGGGGAACCAAACACCGCAATGCCTTATTCACAGATTGAGAATCCGGGAAATACTCTCGGATATCCGGTTCAATCATCACGGATCCTTCTTCAAGTTTGAAAAATTGTACAGTAGTTGTTCCATCAGATTTGTGAATTTTTACTGTATGTCCTTTACGATAGTCTTTATAATATTTTCCCCGAACCCCGCCAGTCATTTTTGAGAAATCGTATTCAGGGCGCATATCTTCATCATTAGTTTTGATGGTTGCCTTTTTAGAATTTTCCTTCCTCAAAACTCACCTTATGCTTTGATAAATTCTCTTTTGCCTTTTATACATGGTTTTCCAACAACAAGTAATTCCCTATTGGGAGAGGAGGTAATAAATCAGATCCGCCACGTCAATTTCGCCGTCTTTATTGACATCCAGGAAGGCGCGTTCAAAAGGGGTAATGATTCTTTTACCCAGAAGGAATTCCCGGATTGCCTCGGGAATGGATATCTTCATGCCATAACCCTGTAAAAATACAATGGCGTCCGGATTATAAATATCCTCCGTGATTATGTGAAGTTCCGCAGATCTTGATCCTGTACCTGATGGATCGAACAGGATGTCGATTGTGATGGAATGCGACTGGGCGATAAATCCGGCGGCGGGCGGGTTGAAAATCGTGAAATCAGCGGCGTTCGCCCCGGTAATTTCCAGTCCTTTTCCCACAAAATGGAGGGCGCCTGTTCCGATGTTTGTGATCTGAACGGAAAGAGGACCTGTGGAACCGGCATCGACATTCATGATATGGAAGTCCAGGAGCGGCGGCGCAACTTGTATGACGCCCAGATCATGAGGCTCCGTAAGCCAGGGTTCGTAATCCACGTTGACGCTGACATTGACGCCGCTACCGGTTCCCACGGATGCGGGTCCATCGGGGCTCCCCCACCAGTTGTATTCTGCGTTGATAAGGGGGGAGCCGTCATTTTTCACGCCGGTTCGCATGGTCGGGATAAAATTGCAATAGTTTATGAGGGGATTGGAGGCGCCGTTTGCATAGACCGCATCATGAGATATATTGTAGAAGGTATTTTCGGAAACTTCAGGATGAGACAGGGTGAGGCAGCGGACGCCATAGTTACCGGAGAAAAATCTCGAATCCCGAATATGCGGTGAGGCGGATTCGCATTCCACAAAACCCCAGTAACTTGTCGTTTGCCCGGATACTGCGCCGCTTCCATACCGGAAACGGCAGTTCTCGAGGACGCATTCATAATCATTGCTGGCGTCCTTGAACACGATTTTCTGCCAGTCTGTTTTCAGGGGCTGGATGAGCCCCTTGTCATTATTGGTATCTCCCCCGATCAGGTCATCATTCAGGGAGGTGAAATAAACGGGATCTTCGGGCGTTCCAAGCGCTTTCAGGATATTATTGACCGTGAGGGAATATCCCTGCTGGGCGTTTGTTTTGAATTTCACAATCACGCCGGGATCGATTCGCATGATGCCATCCACGCGGAGATCGCCCATGACAATGTAAGGGGTATTGATCAATCCGCCAAAGTTGATTTTGGAAAGGCGGGTATTATTCGCAACATTGGAAATGCCTATTCCTTTCAAGACGCCGGTACAGATGAGGTCCGATGCGAGCGTTGCAGAGGAAGAGAGGTCGAGGTGCAGGGAGAGACGACAGTTTTCAAACGCGCTGCCAATGAGGGTGGGATTGGAGGAAACGGTTCCATACAAACCATCATGAACAAGGTTTTTGAACCGGGAATCATAGATTTTGGCGGCGGAAGTATTGGAACAGAGAACGCCGAAATTACCGTTTTCAAAGGTACAGTCGTGAATCTCGGGAGACACGGCGTCGCAATCGATGAAGCCGTAATTGTACCCCACATTCTTGGATATGGTCTTTCCCCCGTAATGGAACACGCAATGCGAGAGGTTGCACAGGGAGCTGTTGCATTTGGAGGAAAAGCGGATTCTTTTCCAATCGGTGATGGCGGGAAGGTTGGCGTTTCCATCGTTATTGGCGTCTCCCCCCAGGGAATCATCGTGGAGCGAGGTGAAGCAAACGGGCTGTTCCTGAGTTCCGGAGGCGGCAAGGAATCCATCAACCATGATTTCGAATCCGAGGTAATCGTTGCCCACCTTGTTTGGTTTGAATTTGACGATGACCCCGGGATCGATGGAGAGTTCGCCCTCCACGGTGATATTGCTCAGGACAACGTAGGGGATATCGTCGATGCCTCCGAATTCTCTCAAGGGGAGGTTGCGGGTGATGGCGGTTCCGGAGACGCCGATCCCTTTCAGTACGCCGGTCAAAAGGGTATTGTTTGCGAGAGAGACGGGATTGACGAGATCGAGACTGGAGGACAAATCCATGTGAAAGGCGGTTCTCTTGCAATTTTCAAAGACATTATCCGAGACAACGGGATTAGACCAGGGTCCGCAATAGACGGCGTCAATTTCCAGGTTTTGGAAGGAATTGCGCTGTATATTTGCATGGGAAGTGAGGAGGCAGCGCACGCCATACCAGCCGGTATCAAAAGAGGAGTCGCAGATTTCGGGAGATGATTTTTCGCAATCGATGAAGCCGTAATATTCCGTTAAATTCTTGCTTGGTTCATAATATTTCCCGCCGTATTTGAATTTACAGTATTGAAATTTCGACTGGGAATCAGGGAGGACGTTTTCGCCGGAGTAAATTCTGCGCCAATCGGAACGGGTGGGAAGGTTGACGCCGTTATCATAATCCGTATCGCCCCATTCCGTATCATCGCGCAGGGAAGTGAAGACAATGGGTAGATCGGCTGTTCCTTCGGCGATGATGCGGGAATTTTTTCCCACGGAGATGGTAAAACCTCTTTCATAAAAAGGGAAAAACTTGATGAACACGCCGGGGAGGATGGTAAGGCTTCCGTTGAAGTCTATATCGCCCTGAACGTTAATATTGCCCAGAACGATATAGGGGACATTGGAAAGTCCTGCATAATCCTTTTGCGGAAGGATTTTATCATAGGAAATCCCGGAGACGCCGATTCCCTTCAACACTTTGGCTTTCAGTATATTTCCCCTCAAAGATTCGCTCGAGGCAAGATCGATGCCGGAAGTCAATGCCATATGAATGGAAGTCTGGCATTCTTCAAATGCGTTAAACGCAATATCCGGCGTGGATCTTCCCCCGCAAAAAATTCCGTCATAAACCAGGGTTTTAAAGGAGTTGTTCTGTATGATCGAATCAGAGCAGGCGAGGGAAATCCCATACCAGCCGTTGGTAAAGGAGGAGTGCGTAATGGGAAGGGAGGAGAGATAGGCGTTTATGAAACCGGAGACCCTCCATTCGCTCGTTTTAGCGTCATAAAATATTCCGCCATAACTGAAGTGGCAATGTTTGATTACGCATCGATCACCCAGGGCGCTTTGATTGAAATAAATTCGCGACCAGTCTGAATTGGCGGGAACCGTCAGGGCGCCGTCATCATTGGTGTCGCCCCATACTGTGTCATCCAGGAGGGAGGTAAAATAGATGGGTTTTTCCGCCGTACCTTCGGCGATGAGCCCCCCGTTAATATTAAAGGAAAAACCAATTGGTTTGTCTCCGGATTTAAGGGGGCGGAACTTGATCATGACGCCGGGATCGAGGATCAGCGTTCCATCCACGGTTATATCGCTCATGACGATGTAGGGAACGCCGGCATATCCCCCGAAATCGATCACGGGGAGGCGTTTATCGGTCGCCCTGCCGGAAATTCCGATGCCTTTCCAGATGCTGGTTCCCAGGATGTTACTGCCCTGAAGCGTGGGAGTGGAGGATAGGTCCATCTGCACGGAAATCAGGGCGCGTTCAAAGTGGTTGTCTTCCACAAGGGGCTGGGATTGCGCTGCGCAATATATGCCGTAATACTGGAGAACGCGGAATTGACAGCGCCTGATTTCCGGATTGGTGGGAAGGGTGGATGTTGCGTGAGGGACATTGCACATCACGCCTATGTATCCACTATCAAACTCGCAGTCCAGGATTCGGGGAGAGGCGTTCTGGCATTCGATGAAACCTGTTGTAACGGGAACAGGCTTGGAGCCGTAACGAAAACGGCAGAATTGCATGACGCAGTCAGCGCTGTCGGAATCTTTCGTGAAGAATATTTTCTGCCAGTCGTCTTTGGAGGGTTTCGTGGCGTTTCCATCGCCGTTTGTATCGCCGCCAATGGTATCATCATAGAGGGAAGTGAAATAGATGGGATTAAACTCGGTTCCTATTGCGGAAAGCGTTCCATTGACCGTGATGGACAAGTTCAACCAACTCGTTCCGGTTTTGGGTTTGATTTTCACGACAACGCCGGGTTCGATGGTCAAAGTCACGCCACTGGAAATGGTGATATTTCCTGTTATAATATGGACGTTATCTATCGCTTTCCAGGTTTGATTGGAGCTGATGAGTCCGCTATGTTCAACAGGAAAGGAAAAGGAAACGCACAGGATGAAAAACAGGAAACTGACGCATGATTTTTTAATCATATCGGAGAGACGAAAACCGGACATAATACATACCTCGCATTTCAGTATAGGAGATATTGATAAAGCCAAAATCGGCGAAATCCCTCATTCCATAGATTGAAGGTATGGATAAACAACCTCTGATATAAAGTCAATCCCAATCGGAATGAATGGAAAACTTTATAGCATTTTAGCGTCATAACTGCAATTTTTCAGAAACAATTGTCAATAACCAATATGGTTTCCTGAATCACGCCATGTTTATATACGGCTGAAATGTACCTGTTTCACAATTTTATCCTTGCATTATTAAATGATTTATACTAAATTACCCTTATTATTTTAAAGGAGCATATTAAATGAGACGTTTAATTATGGAAAATCTACAGAAGTGGAAGGATCAACGCCATCGGAAGCCACTCATTCTGAGGGGGGCAAGACAGGTCGGGAAAACCTGGGCTGTCATCAACTTCGGGAATCAATTTTTCGATGGGAGAATCCATGTCGTCAATCTGGAAAAACGTCCGGATTGGCACAGGGTATTCGACAAGAATTTTGATATTCGCCGTATTCTCATGGAACTGGAAATCCTCATGAATACAAGGATCATCCCGGGAAAAGACCTTCTCTTTCTGGATGAAATCCAAAGTTGCCCCAAGGCAATTACATCTCTTCGCTATTTCCATGAAGAAACTCCTGAACTTCACGTTATAGGAGCAGGTTCCCTGTTGGAATACGCCATGCGAGACATCCCGTTTCCTATTGGAAGGGCGCAATTCTTGAATTTGCATCCAATGAACTTTGTGGAATTCCTTCTGGCTTTGGGAAAAGAAAAAGAAGCGGAGATCATTGTTTCCACCCCACGCAGATTATCAGAAAGCGTTCATAATCTTTTACTGGAAGATCTGCGAAATTACATGTTTATCGGAGGGATGCCGGAATGCGTTCAAAGATACGTTGAAACGGGAAATATCATGGAATCATTAAAAGTCCATTCAGATCTTGCTGCGAGCTTCAGGGAGGATTTTCCCAAATACGCCCCTTATTCCGATAAGCGCTGCCTGAATGCGGTCTTTTCATCAGTTGCAAGAAGCGTGGGACGACAAATAAAGTATTCCCGACTATCGGATGATTTTTCAAATCCAACCATTAAAAAGGCGTTTGACCTTTTATGTCTTGCGCGGGTGATTCGAAGAATTCCTTCCGCCAATCCTTCCGGACTCCCCCTGGGAGCAAGCGTCTCGAGTAAAAAATTCAAAGCCCTGATGGTGGATATCGGATTGATGCAGAGTTTGTGTGGAATGGCGTTGGATACGGAGTATTCGCAGATCGATCTTTTGAAAATATATAAGGGGGCTCTGGCGGAACAGTTTGCGGGGCAGGAATTTATCTCAGCAGGGCAGGAGGAGTTATACTACTGGGATAGAGAGGCGAAAAGCAGCAGCGCGGAAGTTGATTTTCTCCTGCAAAAAGGGGGCGGGATTTATCCTGTTGAGGTGAAGAGCGGCGCCTCCGGACGATTGAAGAGTCTTCATTTATTTTTGAAAACCTATCCTCATGTTACGAGCGGTTATATATTCTCCTGCGCCTCTTACGCTGAGATTCGGGAGGAAAAAATGATCTTTCTGCCTTTGTATTACGCGTATTCATGCGCCAAAAAATAAAAATTGTCTCGAAATCAAATGGCGCAATCTGATTGATTAAAAGCGCCTTTACTCTTTGAAGGCGGATATAAGATCAAATCACCATGTAAATGTTATGCAAACAACTTTTTCGCCACTATTGCCACGTGTTTTCCCTGGAAGCGGGCGATGGCGAATTCGTTCTCGGAAGGCTGGCGGCGTCCGTCGCCGCCTGCCAGGGTTCCGGCGCCATAAGGCGATCCTCCCGTAACTTCGCTCATGATCAGAAGTTCCTCGCAGGAATAGGGAACGCCAACTATGATCATGCCGTGATGAAGGAGTGTGGAATGAAACGAGGTAATGGTGGTTTCCTGCCCCCCGTGCTGTGTTCCTGTTGAGGTGAAGACGCTTCCCAGCTTGCCGACAAGTTTGCCTTTTGCCCATAATCCGCCGGTTTGATCGAGGAAATTCCGCATCTGGGAGGACATATTGCCAAATCGCGTGGGGACGCCAAATATGATGGCGTCATAATCAGCCAGTTCATTGACGGTTGCCACGGGGGCTTCCTGATCGAGTTTGGCGCCGGCTTTGCGCGCCGCCTCTTCGCTCATGATCTCGGGAACGCGCTTGATCGTAACGCCAACTCCTTCGACGCTCCGCGCGCCTTCCGCAACCGCCTTTGCCATAGTCTCGACATGTCCATACATGCTGTAATAGAGAATCAGTATTTTTGTCATGATGAATCTCCTCTCATATAGAATA
>JAFGFK010000349.1 GCA_016931135.1 Candidatus Sumerlaeota bacterium
ACATCGGCGCTGGAACGGAAACCGCCTCCCATGACAAGGGAAGCCTGGTTTCGTATCCCTTCCTCGCGCAGGCGGGAATCCACCGCTGCAAGGGCGAAGACAGATGGAATTCCGACATGGTTACGGATCATGGTGGGCGCAGCGCCGGTGCCTCCGCGAAATCCGTCGATGGCTATGATATCGGCGCCCGCACGTACAGCGCCGCTCGCAATGGATGCGACATTATGAACCGCTGCAATTTTGACTGATACGGGTTTTGAATATTGAGTCGCCTCCTTGATGGCGTATATCAACTGGGAAAGGTCTTCTATGGAATAAATATCATGATGGGGGGCTGGGGATAAGGCGTCGGTTCCCACTGGAATCATCCTGGTGCGGGATATCTGTTCATCGACCTTCTCCCCGGGAAGGTGCCCTCCAATTCCCGGTTTTGCCCCCTGTCCAATTTTGATTTCGACCGCAGCCGCTGCGTTCAGGTAGTTCACATCCACACCAAATCTTCCCGATGCCACCTGTACGATCATATTATTGCCGAAACCCGCAAGGTCTGGATGAAGGCCGCCTTCGCCGGAGTTTGCATAAGTTCTGCATTCCTGCGCAGCGCGCGCCAGGGCATAGGAGGCATGATAACTGATGGAACCATAGGACATGGCGGAAAACATGATGGGCGTTTTGAGTTTGAGCTGGGGGGGAATCTTTGTCTTGAGATGAATTTGATCGCCATCATGTTCAAATTCCACCTGATCAGGTTTTCGCCCGAGATAGGTGGTAAGCTCCATGGGTTCACGAAGTGGATCAATGGATGGATTGGTGACCTGGCTTGCGTTAAGAAGCATTTTGTCCCAGTAAATGGGGAATGCCTGATCGTTGCCCATGCCGGAAAGCAGAACGCCGCCTGTTTCGGATTGTTTATATATATTTCTGATCACCGAGGGGGTCCAGTTGGCATGGGGACGGAATTCCAGGGGCGACTTCCTGATGAAAATGCTTCCTGTGGGGCAAAGGGTTGCGCAGCGATGGCAGCCAACGCACCGGCTTGCATCCGTGAATATCATGTCGGTTTCCCGGTCGTAATCGTGGGTGTCATGAGCGCATTGTTTGACGCATACCTGGCAACGGATGCAGGTTTCGGGATTGCGTTCCACAATAAAATCAGGCTGTATCAACCATTTTTTCATAAGACACAACTCATATTCAGAATACCGAAGTTGCCAGGCGCTTTTCTTTTGAATATTTCAATCTGCCGGAGACAGGTGTTCCTCCCCTGACATGCCAGATCATGTCCGGTTCACGGCAAATGACACGTACCGCTGACTCTTCGCTGGCTAAAAAAAGAACATCATCCTTTTTTGCCGCCACCATGGGCCTCAGCTTGATTCTATCGTTCAAGCCGGTCATTCCCCTGCTGTGAGACAATATGATGGAAAAGGGACCGTTCAGGAGCGCGCCCCCATAGACCATTCTGATCGTGCGGGCAAGATCACGGGGTTCTTCATCCATACGGGCGATATCTTCCCAGAAAGGAGGCGCCATCGCCATGCATGCCGCCTCCAGGGGCATCCTGTGCTTTCGCACAAGAAGATCGAACAGATAAACGATAACTTCCGTATCTGTCTGCAGGGCACAGTGATATCCAAAGTTTGCAAGATATCTCCTGTTGATTCCATAGGAGGAAATTTCCCCGTTATGAACCACAGCCCATTCCAGGAGTCCGAAGGGGTGCGCCCCTCCCCACCACCCGGTGGTATTGGTTGGAAATCGTCCATGTGCAATCCAGATGTATCCTTTATACTGGTCCAGTTGATAAAATTCCCCTATATCTTCGGGATATCCCACGCCTTTGAATATGCCCATGTTTTTCCCGCTGGAGAAGACAAATGCGCCCTCGATCGCCATATTGATTTCCATGACCGCCCGGAAGACGTAATCCTCATCGGAAATCTTTTCGAAAATCCGATCAGGCGTGTCTTCCCGGATAACCTGGGGCGTGACAAAATAACGCCGGATCAGGGGATGATTTTTGATGCAGGTGTCATGACGATGAGGAATCAC
Source organism: Candidatus Sumerlaeota bacterium (assembly GCA_016931135.1). Classification (GTDB taxonomy): domain Bacteria; phylum Sumerlaeota; class Sumerlaeia; order MWCT01; family MWCT01; genus JAFGFK01. Next base: position 2,053 of record JAFGFK010000349.1, read on the forward strand.
TTCCTTATGATGAATGATGAACATCCTCTGAAGATACCGTTCCGTGTTCCGTGCGCCCTCCTCCCCTTCATACATGATATGAAGGGCAAAATAATCCTGATATTCCGGGTAGATTCCATAAACGGCGAAGCCTCCACCCAAGCCATTGGAACGGTTATGCATATTCGCTATGGATTCCATGATCATCGAACCGCTGAAACATTCGCCGTTTTCAGACATAATCCCGGCAATGGAACATCCGCTGATATCTTTGTAGTCCGGTATTTCGCGCCTCAACATGGAACAAATACCCCCACTGTTTAAACATTCCACTTTAAAAAAAGGGATGTTTAAAAATCTAAACTGACAGATGCATTGTGATTTTACAGAATTGGCATGTAACGGTCGACTTCATACTGGCTGACATGAATTCTGTACCGGTCCCACTCGATTTCCTTGTTGGCGATGAATTTTTTGAAGATGTGATCGCCAAGGGCTTCCTTCACAAGAGCGCTTTTTTTGGTGTGGCTGATGGCTTCATGCAGATCCCCCGGGAGGGAGTCGATGCCTTTTTTCATCCGCTCTTCAGCGCTCAATTCAAAAATATCCTCCTCAACAGGCCCGGGAACCTTGTATTTTTTCTCAATGCCTTTTAATCCTGCTGCAAGCATCACTGTGAAGGCGAGATAAGGATTGCAGGCTGGATCAGGGCATCGAAATTCAATTCGGGTGGCGTTTTCTTTGCCGGGTTTATACATGGGAACCCTGATGAGGGCGGAACGGTTTCTCCTTGCCCAGGAAAGATAGACGGGCGCCTCATAACCCGGAACCAGGCGTTTATAGGAATTCACCCATTGTGCCACGATGGAAACGATTTCCTTCGAGTGGCTTAAAAGCCCTGCCATAAAAGATTGTGCGGTCGCGGAAAGGTTATACTCGTTTTTGGGATCGAAGAAGGCGTTGCTTTTCCCCTTGAAGAGAGATTGATGAACATGCATGCCGGAGCCATTGATACCAAACAAAGGTTTGGGCATGAAGGTGGCATAAATCTGGTTTTGCAGGGCGATTTCCTTGACAACTATCCGGCACGCCATAACCCAGTCAGCCATACGCAAGGCGTCGGTATATTTCATGTCGATTTCATGCTGGCTTGGCGCCACTTCGTGATGGGTAAACTCAACCGTGATTCCCATATCCTGAAGCATACAAGCTGCATCTCTTCGCCAGTCCTGGGCTGCATCCATGGTGGTCATGTCAAAGTATCCGCCGCGGTCCAGTAATTCCGGACTTTCCGAGTTCTTGAAGAAAAAGAATTCCATTTCAGGGCCCACATAATAATGGGTGAATCCCATATCGTTCGCTTTCTTGAGCATTTTACGAAGGGCATAACGGGGACAACCATCATAGGGCGATCCGTCCGGATTGCGAATATCGCAGAACATCATGCCCACCTTGTAATCATTTGTGCCTCCGAAAGGGAGAATGGTGAAGGTATCCGGATCGGGAAATGCGATCAGATCGCTCTCCTCGATTCTGGCATAACCTTCAATCGAGGAGCCGTCAAATCCCATTCCTTCCATCAAGGCATTTTCAAATTCACTCTCCATGATGGTGAAGCTCTTGAGAAAACCCAGGACATCCGTGAACCAGAAGCGTATGAATTTGACCTTTTTCTCTTTTGCGATTTTTAAAATCGCCTCTCGTTTCCTCATATCATCGTTCGGCATTTTTTTGCCTCCTTTCCCTTTAATCGAAATTGTTGGTGAAGAGATAATGATTACAACAGGACTCTTGCAATAAAAAACTTATAACAGGGCATAAATTGCCTTAATATCTCAGAAAACACGTATATATAAAGGAAATTCTGCCTTTGAAACACCTTATATTATATAACAGAACGCCCCATTTTTCGAACAGAAAGGGAATTGATCCTGCTTATCAATTGTTTTGATGGCGGATTTTGCAGATAACTTTCCAGAAATCTCATTAATTCTTCGCCGGGCAATTTGGATTCATCCATGCAACGCAATATCTGGAACAGGTTCATGGCAACGAGTCGTTCCGGAATTTGCCTGAACAGCCTGCCATTATCCAGGTCGATCAGGGCAAATTGCCGTTCCTCCCCTGGATTTTGATGACTGTAAATATGATTCAGGCTTAAATCATCATGGTAAAAACCGACATCATGCGCCCGGCGCATAAAATGAGCCAGATTCTCCAGGATGCTCCCGATAGCGTTTTTTTCCGTCATATTCTTCAACAAAGGTTTCAGGGATTTAAAAGGTTCGATTCCCAGGGTGACCAGATAATTGTCTTTCACAAAAGGACCTGCCCGATGTTCCGCAGCAATAAGAGGGATCGGCGTCATAATGCCGTTTTTTAAAAGAGAAAGTCCAAGGCGCCATTCCTTGATGCACTTGGAGGGAATGAACATGTATCCCAGTTTTTTAGCGAAACTCCTTACCCGGTATCTTTTGGCATAAATATGATACAGGGCGCCGCCTGTTGTGAAATCGAAACTGACAGTACACCTGCTGCTGGTTCTTTTTTCAAGGTGATAAGGTCCGTTGTAATCCTTGATTTTGTTGTCAAAAGGAATGGAGAGGATATCGAGGTTTTCAAAGCCTTTCAGGCAGAACCCTTTTAAAAGCCCGCAATGGTAAGGCTTGATTTCATCAAGGGGCGGTTTATGTTGAAGGATTATATCCATGTATCAATCGTTTTTCATATCCAGAATTTTATGAAATTCCGCTATTTCCTCCCTCAGATTTTTGAAATTCTCATCCCGGCTATCCACGACGCGAGGAATATCGGGACGTTTGGAACTGTTATAAAAAAACTTGATGGATCCTTTCACCGCCCTCCCGAGTTCGGAAATCTGGGGATGAAGCGAAGACCTTATGACAATGGGATTTGTGGGCGCGGGAGGAGTCTCCATGAGTATCCGCGCAAGGTTTTCTTCGGGAATATCGGGACAATAGCGCTTTAGCGCGGAATGAAACGTATCTTTCTCACAAGCCCCGATCTCGACGAGTCCGCTGACCACGTATTTCACCACTTCTTCGGAGGATCTGCAGAAGATGAAATCACCCGGTTCCCAAAGTTTGCAGTTTCGCCAGAGAGACAAACGAGGATAAATATAACCAACGGCGTTATGAACGGAGACAAAAGCCATGGGGCGGGATTGGATATATTCCTTTCTATCCTTGCTATTTTGCTTATGCCGGTCAAAAAGGGGGCTTTTTGCGCCGACAATGATGACGCCTTTCTCGAGGGTCATGCCCTGTCCTCGAGAATCGAAAATGTCTCCCCTCCATTGCAGAATGGGACGGTACTCCCCTTTCTGCTCCACAAAAATGACGCTTGAACAGAAGGCAAGGTCAAATTCGTTCATATCCATACGCTGGAGCATGTCCCGATAGCCTTCAGTGGGTAAGAGCGCGATTCGCTCTATATGATATTTATTCAGAACCGAAGATACGGATGGTTCCTGGAGAAGATAATTTTTCAGGGATTCGTACCAGCTGATGCCGGGGGAATGTTCCTCTTCCGATTGAATGAAACCGATCCGGAAGACCCTTCCGGCGAGGGAATCGGTTTTCTCCTCCCCTTGCCCGGATGAAACGGCAAGAAGCGCCAAAAAAACGCATAGGGGAATAATCTTATACATAAGTTTTTTTATTGCCCCATGGGAAAAATGTTATCAAGGATTTTCTCACCGGATTTTTTTGTTTACATTGAACGGAAAAGATGTTTTCTTCCTATCACTTTTGATCCATCAATGTATGGTAGATTTTCGGGGTTCTAAAATGAATCAGGCTTTTCGGATGAAATGGAATCTTTACGAGTTTATTTTGCTTATTTCCCTTGTTTTTCTTCTTGCCGGAACCGCTCTTTTCATCACCCGGTTTACATTCAACAGTTACGATCTTCCCAAGAATGCCTGGATCGAGGTCTGGACCAAGGCGCTGTTATGTTTCGCTATCGGGGGTATTTTTTTCAACCGTCCTTTTCGGATCATGTTTTCCCCCCTCACCGGGTTGCTGGCTTTGTATTTCCTGTGGAATGTCATATCCGGTTTTGTTGCGGGAAGCAAATCCCTCTGGGGCGGCGAGGTTTTGAGGATTTTCTGGCTACTTCTTTTCGCCCTGATGTTTCAGAATCTTCTGTATGGAAACAGAAGACGGCTGCTGTATATCATCTGGGCGATGGCTTTGAGCGCGATGATGACGGCGGGCTGGACGCTTTATCAGGATTTGATTGCGTCATTCTATCCTAATATGCTTACCGTGGAATCAAGACTTTCTGATTGGCGGGGATATATTGCTGCGGGTTTCGGCAATACGGGTTATATCGCCGATTACCTCGCTGTCCTGTTTCCCATGAATCTGCTTTTGTATCTTCACGTCAGGGGGAAGGTATATGAAATTTTAACCCTGGCAACGCTTGTTTCGAGTTACGCAGCCCTCCTGGTTTGCTGGTCTGTTCAATCCAATGCCGGACTCCTTATAGCCTTATTGATCCTGTTATACTTCCTGATAAAAGAGAAATCCCGATGGTTCTGGAAACGGAGAAAGCGTCGCATTCTGATACTAATCGCCGGATTCATACTGGTTACCGTATTTTACACCCTTCCCATTCCGATCAATCCTCATAAACCTTCTTTATTTAAAGAGGCGTTTTCATCGGAGAGATGGCATTTCGGGGGGGAAAGCAGGATCGTTATCTGGGCTCAAAGCCTGGAGATCATTCGCAAACATTCCTGGCTTGGGTGTGGAGCGGGCAATTTCACATGGCAGTATGTTCAGCAGGTTTCGCCTTATCTTATGTCGGAAAAATATCTGGCTTATATCGGGATGTATTCCAACGCCGCGCACAATGAGTTGCTGCAATCCTGGGGGGAACTGGGCATTGCCGGTCCTGTCCTTCTTTTCCTTATTCTGTTTTTCACATGCAGGGGATTGTTGAAATATGCCTGGGAAGACAGTTTCATCAATCGCTGGATCAGGATCGGGGCATTTTGTTTCATCATTTGTTCCGTTCTTCCGGCAATGATGGCGTATCCTTTGCGAATTCCGACAAGTTCCCTTCTCTTTTTTGCCGTTTGCTCCCTTCCCGTGGTTATTGTTCCCAGGGGACGTTTTTTTTCAGATACCATGCGCATTCCCGTGGATTTCGATTGGAATGCGATCAAGGCCATTGTCATACTGGAGAATTTTCACAAGCCTGTCGGGTGCGGCGTTCGGGCGGATTTGCCGAGAAAACTTTCCCGGCTTGTCGCCTTCGGACTTGTCATGATTTTTCTTCCGTGGGCGTTCCAATCCATCATGCCGGTGATAAGCGACACGCTTTTCAAACAGGGAAAAACTTATATCAAGGCATACGAGGCGGGATATGGAAGCGAAAAAGACGCAGAGCGGGGAGAATATCTCATGAAACGCGCCCTTGTGTGGTGGCGGAATCACCACGATTGCCGCAGCGCCCTGGGGCAATATCTGTTTCGCCGCAGACGTTATGAGGAGGCTGTCTATCAACTTCACATAACATTGAAGAGGCTTCAGGCGCGGGAGTTATATGAAACGCTCGGGATGTGTCTCGACTCCCTGGGAAGAGAAAAAGACGCCCTGATGGCTTATCATATCTTTTTTGCCCGCAATCCGGTCATGGCTTATATCAAACCCAAACTTTACCAGCGTTTTTTGGAATTACAAAAGAGCAGTATTTGAGAGGCGACGATCTTGCGTTTCCCGCTCCACGGATTCACCGCCCATTGTATATTACTGGTATTTTTCCGTTTGACGTTTCACTTTTTCCGCAATCTGGACCTTCGCCTCGTCAAAGAAAGGCTGCGCCAGTTCCATGGTCCAGGCGCGTTCCTCGAAGGAGCGTTTTTCGATTTGCGAAAGAAACCGCATCTTGAAATCCTCTATCCTGGTTCCATAAATGTGGTAGGAATCCGCAAGATGAACATAACGCCCCGGTTTTACGGGACGCCCCGCTTTTTCGGAAATTCGCCCGGCAATTCCCCGCTGTAAATCCGTCAAGGCAAACATGTTCATGAAAGCAGCTTCATAAGCGTCGTTCGAGCGGAACCGGACATTCATGTTGAGAATCCAAACTTCCTCATCTCCGGGCAGGATTCTGCACCAGATGGATTGAAGGCACGCCGGATCGTAGATTTTTCGATCTTCCCACACCTTCCATGTAACGGCCTGGGCGCGGCGGGAAAAAGGCTTTTGCGCCAGTTTCTCCACAATAGATTCGATCTGGTTGAAGGATTCTTCGATTCCAGGAACGCGATAGTTGAAAAGGCGTTCATGGTAAGTATATTCCCATCTTTTATCGTCGGGATTATTGGGATCGCGTATCCAGTCATCCTTGATGCCATCGACGACTTCCTGGCGATATTCCTCGAGAAATTCAAGTCCGCCCGGAAACGCCCGGTGGATGCGCGGTTCGGATAATGGTTCCTCGATGGTCAGAATCATGGTAGAATCAATACTCTGGGGATCTTCAGGCTTGTCATATTCCGTCTTGATGCGAATCCCCCTGCTGTAGAGTTCCAACAGGGAATTTTCCCACGCTGCGGCAAGACACCTTCCCGTTACTGCCAAAACCGGTATATTTCCATTCATTCTTTTACGCTCCTTTGGTAAATTGCATGGTTCTTTTAAAGGGGATGTTTCCAGGAGTCAACAATATCTTTTATTCAATAATTTTTCTTGTAAGCAAACCAAAAGAGCGATATGGATTTCGATCATTATCTTATTTTATATGTATTACAAGCATTACAGGAAGTATTAACCGGTAACATGGGAAATTTCAAGTTTGTTCATTCATCCGATTTACATCTGGGTTCTCCCTTCAAGGGATTGCTGGGCATGGAATCTTCAACAGGGAACAGGCTTCTTGAAGCTGGATTTGAAGCCTTCCAGAATATTCTTCGTATCTGCGTTCAGAACAAGGTGGATTTTCTCCTGATTGCGGGCGATGTATTCGACGCCGAGGATCGCGGACTCAAGGCGCAGATTCGCTTTCGCGACGGGCTTGCCGAACTCGCCGAAAAAGGCATCCGCTCCTTTGTGGTTCATGGCAACCATGATCCTCTCTCCGGTTGGGCTGCCCAACTGGAATGGCCCGAGGGCGTCAAAATCTTCGGGGACAGGATCGAAACCGCTCCTGTAACGCGCGAAGGCGAAATCCTCTGCCATATCCAGGGAATAAGTTATCCCAAGGCGGATATCCGGGAGAACCTTTCTCGAAATTTCAAACGTCCCCCCGCATCTCCCTTTGCCATTGCCCTTCTCCATGCCAACCTGGGAACAGGCACAGGGCACGAACCCTATGCTCCATGCTCCATCGAAGACCTCGACGCCTCCGGTTTTGACTATTGGGCATTGGGACATGTTCATAAGGCAGGCGTGATCCGGAAGGAAAAACCTGCCATCGTCTATCCGGGAAATCCCCAGGGACTCCATATCAATGAATCCGGCAGACATGGGATTTATCTGGCAACTGTAACGAACGGACATCTGACAGATTTATCTTTCCTGCCAACCGATGTTGTCCGATGGTTCAATCTTACCGGGGAATCTGCGCTGGATATTTCTTCCATCGAAACGGAGGAAGAACTGCTTGGACTGATTGACGCCCAGTGCGAGAAAATAAATACCGAAGCGGAAGATCGTTCCGCCATTGTACGCTTGGAACTTAGAGGACGCGCCCCGCTTCATTCTCATCTTTGCCGGGAAACATATCTGGAAGATCTGAAATCCGCCCTTCAGGAAAAGTGGATTCACAAGGATTCTTTTCTCTTCCTTGAAAGAATTGGCAATAACACGAGATTGCCTGTGAATCTCGAGGCTCACAGGAAAGCGGGCGATTTCATTGCCGAAATCCTTGAGTTGATCGATCAGGCTCGCACAAGTCCCGATTTCCTGGAAGCGCTGAAAAAAGAACATCTTTCCCCCTTGTATGAATCAAGGTTGTGGCCCCCTGAATTGTCGCCGCCCTCTGAATCGGAACTCCGGGATATCCTGAATGAAGTGGAAATCTTGCTTGTTGATCAACTTATCGGGGAGGAGCCCTCATGAGGATCAGGAAAATCCATATCGAGGGATTCGGCGTTCTTCATGACGTTTCCCTGGAACTCTCCCCCGGTATGAATATCATGTTTGGGTCCAATGAATCCGGCAAAACCACGCTTTTCGAATTCATACATCGCATTCTTTATGGATTTCCCAGGGGGAGAAAAAAGAAGGATTATAATCCCTACGCCTCTATCCATAAAACGAAGACAGGCGGGCGACTCCTGCTGGAGGATGAAAAAGCCGGTTTATTTTCCGTAGAGCGATATGAAGGGGAAAATTCCGGAGATTCCATTGTGACACGGGCGGATGGCGGCAAGGGCTTGGAGGAAGACCTTGTTTCCATTCTCAGCCCCATCACCCAGGATATGTATCGCGATGTCTTCGCCTTTGGCGTCGATGAATTGCGGGATTTGCAGGAGGAAAGCCTGAAACGTTTTTACAGCGCCGGATTGGGACTTAAAAATGTTTTCGTTTCGGATGTCCTCAGGTTACTGGAGACCCGATCACAGGAAATATTCAAAACAACCCGCGGAGAAACCAGCATCAGGAAAAATATTACAAAAATCAATGCGATTCAAAAGGAGATTCACGGCCTTTCCCTACAAAAAGATCAATATGACGCCATCTCCCTCGAATTGAAGAAAACCGATGAAGAGCTCATATCCATCAAGGAATCTCATGACAGGTCAAGAAAACAATTCGACCATGATAACCTGTTGAAAAAAGCGCTGCCCCTCTGGGTGGAACTGTCGCAATCACAGAACGAATTGTCCGCCATTCCTGTTTTACTGGCATTTCCACAGCAGGCTCTCGTCCGGCTGGAAAAAATACTGGATCGTATCAGTGAATTGGAGAACCTGGCGAAGACTACAGCTGAAAATCTTTCACGCGCGAAATCCAGATTCAGGGAAATCCATGGAAAACTCTCCGAATTGTCGCCGGATATCCGGGAATCGCCGGAAGAATCCCTGCCTGGCCTGCTGGACGCCGACCAGAAAGATTTGAGCATGGCGTTCGTTTTCTTATCCTCGCTCAATCAAAAAAAAGATAAAATGGAAACCCTCGAAGAGAAAAAAAGGTCCCTTCAAAGCCAGCTGACCATGGCGCAAATGAACAGCGCTGTTCCCCTGCAGACTGCATACATACCCGGACTTATCGCTCCCCTTGCGCTTGCCATTACCGGCATCGCCTTTATGAGTCAGGGTCTTGACATGCTCTGGTCCTTCATCATCGTAGGCATTGCCATCATCCTTTCCCTTGTTCATATCCTGTCCACATACGGAAAATTGAACGATTTTCGTAAAGGGGAAGATCACTTCGCGCCAATGAGAAAGGAAATCGATACTTACGTTCTTGCCATGAAAACCTTGGCGGATGAAATCGAACAGGACAAATCCGAGATCGCCACTCGCGTGAAAAAGATCGGGATTTCTGCGCTTCCCACCATCGAGGAAATAGAAAATAAAAGAATTGCGCTGAATCGTCTCGGTTCGGAACTCCGGGATTGTAAAAAAGACTGGGAGAACAGCGAGTCTTCTTTATCAAATATCAATGGCAACGCAGACGCTGCCCGTAAGGAACTGGCTCAACTCCTGGAAGCGTCCCAGGCGCCGGACATCGAGACCTTCAGACGTCTTGCCGCGCAAATGGAGAAAAGAACGCGCCTGGAGGAAACGATCAAATCAACCAGGAAAAACCTGATGATCCTGGGTTTCAGAGAGATCAGCCCGCTGAAGGATGAATTGGAAAAAACATCCCTCCTGGAGATTGAAAAGAGAATCCAGGATTCTCAAGTTCTTTTGGAATCCCTGGTGAAAGCCATGAATGAACTGCGGCAGAAAAAGGGCGAACTGCTCGAAAAGAGGCGGATGATGGAATTGGATCGAATACCGGAATTACGAGCGCAAAAGGAGCAGGCGTTGGCGGAAACCGAATTCCTGGGGAAAAAATGGCGCATATATCGGCTTGCCGCTGCGATTCTACAAAAGGCGCGTGAAAAATATGAAAGGGAAAAACAACCCAGGGTTCTCCAGGAAGCGGGTCTTTTCTTTAAAAAAATGACAGCGGGAAAGTATCACAGGATTGGCTTCTCCCCCGAGGAAAAGACATTTTTGGTCTTTGATTATCGGGACAATGTCAAAAATCCTATTCTTCTATCGCGGGGAGCGCGGGAACAGATGTATTTCGCCATTCGCTTCGGATTGATCCGGTCTTTTGAATCGAATGGCATAGTCCTGCCTTTAATGACGGATGACATCCTGGTGAATTTCGATCCGGAACGCTCCCGGGGCGCGGCGCAGGCTTTTATGGAACTATCCCAAACTCACCAGACGCTTTTTTTCACCTGCCACCCGGAAACTGCGAACATCTTCAAAGAGTTTTTTTCGGATATCATGATCCATCAACTTTAATCCAGGGAGAAATGTGAGTATGCAGAACTACAAAAAGGATTATATCATTTACGCTGCAGAACAAAGCCTGAAACGCCTGAAACTGGAGGCGCTCGACATCCTTCAACTCCACAGCGGGACAACGGAAAATCTCGATCGCGACGATCCCTGGGAGGCGCTTTCCATTCTCAAGGAACAGGGAAAAATCCTCCATGCAGGATGGAGCATTCAATCCTTCAAGGAAACGGAACAGTCCTTTCTCCTGGATCGCCACCACGATCTTCTCGATACAATCCAGGTGAGATATAATCTTCTTGAACGCGAGGCGGAGAAGGAACTTTTCCCCAAAGCAATTAAATACGGCATCGGCGTTATTGTGCGCATCCCCCTTCTTTTCGGTTTTCTTACAGGTAAATTCAACCGGGAATCCAGGTTTGGCGAAGACGACCATAGAAATTTCAATCTCTCCCCGGAAAAGATCGAGAAATATCTGGATCAATTGGAAAAAATCAAGCCCTTGTATGAACGCTATCCGGATCAGAGCATGGCGCAGGTAAGCCTGCGCTTCTGCATCTCCCATCCCGCATGTCATACCGCTATACCCGGGGCAAAGACATCGAAACAGGTGGAAGATAATTGCGCAGCATCCAACCTGGGGCAAATCCAATGGGAAAAGGATGAATGATAAAGGGGGAAGAACGATGCGCCATTATGTTGTTTTTATGAAACCGATTGTGATCATGATGATTCTGATGACTTGTATTTCAGGCGCGTCTTTTTGCCTGGATGAAAATCACGCGCCTGTATTACGGAACGAATGCGGCTTGAGTGATCTTTCGGATTCCGCACCGCATTCTCTCCAGGGATTGAGCCCTGAATCGGGTCGTCTTCTTTTTAAAGACAATCCCACAACCTGGACATCCCTCAGGGAACCTGATATGATCTGGGTGGAAGACGCCCTTTCCAGCATGACACTGGATGAAAAGATCGGGCAGATGCTGATGCCGGGTTCCGGTTCATCGGATAAAAACATCATAGATAATTACAAGGTGGGGGGATTTATTTTCACAGGGAACAACAGGCAGGCTTCCGACCTGATATTCCGTACAAATGATTTACAGGCTTATTCCAAATTGCCCCTTCTTTTTTCCATCGACGCGGAAGCGGGACTCGGCGCGCGCGTTCAGGACGCCACCATCTTCCCCCTTCTCATGGCATTCGGCGCTGCGGATGATCCTTCCCTCACCGAGGCGTGCGGCGGAATAACGGCAAGAGAATCCCGCTCCCTCGGAATCCACATCGCCTTTGGACCCGTTGTGGATGTCAATACAGAACCGCGCAATCCCATCATTTCCACACGCGCATACAGCGACAAACCGGATATGGTGATGAGGCTCGCCAGGGGATTCATTACAGGCGCACGGCGCGAAGGGCTCCTGTGCACGTTCAAACATTATCCCGGGCATGGCGACACCTCGGGCGACAGCCACACATCCCTCCCCCTTGTGGACGCCCCGCTTTATATTCTTAAAAATATCCATATAAAGCCTTACGGCGAGCTTGCAGGCACGGGCGACATCGATCTGGTGATGACGGCTCATGTTTGGTATTCGGCAGTCAATCCCACCCAATGGCCCGCAACGCTCTCCTATTATTTCCTGACGGAAGTCCTGCGCGATGAGATCGGTTTCACCGGCATTGTCATTTCTGACGCCTATAATATGGCGGGTTTGGCTGACGCGGTACCAGATCAGCAGGAACGGGCTGTGAAGGGCGTGGAAGCCGGTCTTGATATCATTTTAATGCCGCCGAATGTGGGCAACGCCTTTAACGGCATTAAAAACGCAGTAACCGGAGGTAGATTGCCATTATCCCGTATCGACGATTCTGTTCGCCGCATCCTCATTGCCAAAAGCCGCGTGGGATTGCCCGAATATAATCTTGTCAATTCATCCCTTTATCCCGCGATCATGAGGCATCCCGTTCATCTGGAAAAGGTCAGGGAGGTTTGCGAAAAGGGCTTTACCTGCTGCAAGAATGACCTCCCAAGTTCTCCTCCCATTGCAACCGATGAAGACATCCTTGTTTTGACGCTCGCCGCCTCGCAGAAAATCTTTTACCGGATGTCCAGCGATTACTTCACCATTCCTTTGATGGCTGCGGTTCCTGGCGCGGTTTCAAGATCGGTTCCAACTGAATTTTCGATTTCCGAACATAATTCCATCCTTTCTCAGGCGGAAGGCATGGACAAAGTGGTTGTCGCTGGTTATGACTGGTACAAAATCGCATCGAGCGATCAGGTCGATTTTATCAACGCCCTTTGTGAATTATCCGTTCCCGTGATATATGTGGGATTCGGGGCGCCGTATCATTATCTGCAGATTCCCGGTGTGGATGCGTTTTACTGCGGATATTCCAGCGTGGACGCCATGCAGGAAGTGGCTGTGGAAAGGCTTCTGGGGGAAGCGTCGCCGCTTGGCGATCTTCCGGTGTATATCCCCGGTTTGACAATCCTCGCCGGTTGGTTTTTTTATTAAATATCATGGATATTGATAATTATCGAAAATGCAAAATAAGTAAATCAGAA
>JAFGFK010000350.1 GCA_016931135.1 Candidatus Sumerlaeota bacterium
GGCGAGAAATCCCTGATTCCAACGCAGTATCCCAGATCGAGTTTTTCAAGATTGGGCAAATCCGAAAGAATCGCAATATCCCTGATTTTTTTACATCCCCTGATGGAAAGAACTCTCAGGTTTTTTAGTTGAGAAATACCTCCCAAATCCTCGAGGTTTATACAATAGGAAAGGTTCAGGTTTGTAAGATTTGCCGATGAGGTAAATGAAGAAATATTTTTGATAAAGGAAAAGCCCGATACATTCAGGGATTCTATGCCTTTCAATCCTGAAATGGATCTGATATCGGTTATCCCGGAGCAACCTTCCAGATTCAGAGATTTGAGATTCGGCATATCGCTCAGGGGAACAAGATGAGTGAATTTTTGACAATCGCGCAGATCGAGATGATACAATTCCTCATCTCCGGAAAGAGGAGCAAGGTCAATCACATTTTCCATGATCGCTTCAGGGATTTTACCGGACTTTTTTATCCTGGAAATAACAGGAGGAAGTTCGAGGATATTGATCCCCGGAGGTGAATTGATAAACGCCTTGATAAGAATATCCGGATCAAGATCATCCCCCAATGCCTGAAATGCGGATGTTCCTCCAATGCATAAAAGGGTCAAGGAGCAAAGGGATTTGATTTCCGGATCATTGTTTTCATCGATTATTTTCTTAAGTTTGGGGATGGCGGGATTTCCGGCAGCCGCCAGTTTTTTCGCCTCTTCAAGGCTTTTCGGAGGGAAAATATTATCCAATGCCTTACGCGTTCTTTCCAGGATTTCCTTTGAAGGAAGAATTGCCGTATCGAGGCACGCAACGGCAAGACAGTAATAAACGCGCGAACCGCTTTTTTCAGCTTTAACGAGAAGTTTATCGATCAATTCATTCCCGAATTTCGCTCCTGCCATATATCCCCCAGCTGACAAAATGATAATATTGCGCCAAAGATCATCCTTAGCTCGTTGAACCAGGAATTCAATCCAGTCCCTCATGGCAAAAGCCGAAGCCGCGAGATATTCCTGAATGGAACGGTGATGAAAGTCGATCAATCCCTTTCCAGGCTGCCTGAGAAGGTTTCGGCGATTCAGCAAATGCCTTAGAAGGGATTCGAGATTATTCTCTGCCAATTCTTTCATTTCCTCATTTTGAATACGATCTATGGGATCCTTCAACCATTTTAGAACTCTGGATTCCTCAACCTGAAAGCGATAATCCGCATCGGTTGTTTCCGCTTTCCCTACCGGATTCATTACCATGGAAAATGCGAGGTGAGAATGAATATGAAAAAGAACATTGAAATCCAGATTATCGAACAAAGTTTCCGAAAATGGGGAAGAGCCATTCCTTCTTTTTTTTCGTTCATCCCTTTCGAGAAGGGCTCTGCAAAGGTTTTCGTAGAAATCAGGGATGCGTTGAGGAAGTTTTTCCTCACTATGACGATTGATAAGGCATATCGCAGCGCAAAGAAGAGGGGTTTGAGTCAATTCCCCGATCTTGCGATAATCCGCGTTTCGCCAGAGTTTGTTCTTCAACTCCCTGGGGTATTTATCCAGTAACTTTTTCTTTACAGGGCTTTGTTCATACATGATAGCCGCCTTGTGCCATTTATCGATAAGAAGATCCACCTTTTGTTCGGAAAGGGGGAGGACATTTACCAGAGCCGCGTTAAATGGGGGATTCCATTGATCGTCGTTTTCGCCGGGTATGTAAAAGGGTCGCGTTGAGACGCGATACATAATATTTCGGTTCCGAACGCATTTCCATAATTCCCTCCAGAAACCTGGGCGATTTTTCCCGCTCATTTCATCCAAACCATCGAGGATTAAAAGCGCCCTTCCCTCATCGATCACCTTTTCGATCCATTCGCCATGATTATCGGTTGCGCGTTCCCAATTGGGAACGGAAAGTTCCACCCATTTGCATCTTCTGGGGAATTCCTCTCCTGTACCTAAATTTCTAATGGGGATGAAAAAAGGGATCAAATTATGCCAGGGATTGGGTTTTCCATTGGGAAGTCTTTCCCCTCGAGCGCATTGGACCGCCTCCCACTGAAGCAGGGTGCTTTTACCAGCTCCAGCGGGTCCTATGATCACCAGTTCATCCCGGTCGGAAAGAAACGCCTCCGCCTCATCCGTTCTGAATCCTTCAAAAATGGTTTCCTGAAGGGAAAGGGAGATGAACGCAGGATCGATGGGAAGAACCATACCTCCAACCTTTCCTATTCCCAAGAGTTGCAACTCGCCATATTCATGTTTTATTTCCTTAAGATACTTTTTTTCAAATTCTCTTTGGTTATCATCGAGGATGACCCTGTTGACTCTGATAAGGAGTTCCTCCATGTTATCCAATTTTAACAGAATATCCTTACAACTCCGAAAAATCGTTTTTGCCTCAGAATCGAGAGAATCGAATTGAGATTCGGCGTGGGATTTAAACTCACGAAGGATATTCAACGCCTCTTTTTTGTTATGTCGAGAAATTTTGCGAAGGGAAACAAGGGAATTCAATAATTGGGGCGCGTCGAAATCTTTCCCTTCCTGAAATTCCTTCAATTCCCCAAGCGATTTCATAATCGCGGCGTAAAACTTGTTTCTTTGGGTATGTTCCAACCTCAATTGTTTCAATAAATGCTCCTCGATATACTCATAGGGAATAACCCGAAGGTTATAAGCCGCATCCGCACGTTGATCCGGAGGTATTTTTTTGATTGCCTGTTGCAAATGGCGAAAGAATCCCAGACCAAAAACGAAAATGCCCTTTTTAGCTTCAGATTTTCCCCATTCAATCGCGCCATCCCACAGCGCTCCCGGGATATGCTTCACGAGCTCTTTTACATCACCGATTGAGAAACCCTCTTGTTCATTCTCACTCATCATGTTCCTCTCTTCTCTAACTAATCTTTGAGTTCCTTGTACTACTATCATTTCAAATCATCTAAATTTTCGAAGATTTCAATCTTGTTCTTTATGTAAACCTATTTATTTGAACGTTTTACGTCTATTAATTGTTATACCTTAATTTTTCATTTCTTGTCGCGTCGAAGTTATCACGCCTGAGGCGTGATAACGAAGACGGATTCATTTTTCATTTATTATCCAAAAGGGGGCGGGGATGGCTTTCGGAATTCCTACCAACCCTCCCCGCCCGGTTATGTTTTCGGGTGGATATACGCTCCACCTCAGGAAAGGGACTGGACTCCTCCTTAGCGCCCTCGCAGGATTCCCATCCTGCGATTCCGGCTTCAAGGAGCTCGCGAAACAAGAACGACACGAAAACCGATGTTGTGGTTCCTGTTGTCCGGATGATTGTCGTTGCGACACGCCGAACGGCAGTTGTCAGATTCATTGTTGAACGCGCCGCCCCGCAGCGTCCGGAATGCCCTCCCCTTCTTCGCTCCTCCGGAAAACAAGAGAAGCGAATATCTTTTCACGAAGCCTCCAGGTATCACCCCATTCAAGATGAGAAATCCAACTCCTGATGGATTGCATTATTTTATCTATAGATAATCCTCCTATAGAATACAGTTTCTGCATATCTTTCAAACGTCGCCTCGCCCTTTTTAGATTTTCCTGTATCACTCTGACTCTATCCGGAAAAATCCTGAATCCGAGAAAGTTGACTCCCCTTTTTGTTTCAACCAGTTCTGTTTTCCCCTCATGAAGCAAAAGCCTTATTTTTGTCAATTCAAACCTTATCATGGAAAGCCCTTCTAAAAGTTCCTCGCGATCATCGGAAAACAAGGCAAAATCATCCACATAACGAATATAACGTTTCCCCCCGAATCGCGCCGTCAATTTATGATCCAGATTCATGAGATAGACATTCGCCCACATCTGGCTTGTGAGATTGCCAATGGGCAATCCCCTTCTTCTTTCCAGAGGGGTGAGAAGATCATCTCCGGGAAACCATTGGATGGATTCCTCCTGGGGATTGCTCGAATCGAGGATCAAATCAATGAGCCACAAAGTATCCGAACACTTTATTTTTCTTCGGATGATCTGTTTCAGAATCGCATGATCCATACTCGGAAAATATTTGCGAATATCCATTTTCAGGCAAAAACGATATTTCCTTGATAATCGAATGAATTTCATGAGAGCCTTATGGGTTCCCATTCCTTTACGATTCGCGAAACAGGCGTCGGAAAGGGAA
>JAFGFK010000351.1 GCA_016931135.1 Candidatus Sumerlaeota bacterium
ATTAGTGGTAAAAAAATAACAAAATCCTGTGGATAATCGATAAATCCGCAGTTCGGGGAAAAATCATTTCATAAGTTGTATCAAATCGGCGATGTCGATGATTCCATCGCTGTTCTTGTCGCCTATAATTTTTTGAAGCGGGGAAAGATCTATCCTCTTCAGGATATAATTTTTAATCTCCTCGAATGTCACAACCAAGGGAGAAGCGACGCGCCGCACATCCGCCTCCTGAACTCCATCCCAGGGAATCCTGATCCAGGGGCTTTGTCTCTGATAGGGAAGGCTCGCAGATTCATACAGGAGCCTCGCCCTCCAGTGATGCGTGAAGTCGCTGGATGAAACGCTGACGATCTGATTCAGTTCCAGCGTTGACGTAGTATAAGAGAGTTCCCAATTTGGGATTATGGATGTATCAGAGCCATCCAGCGGCATACTCAAGGGTTTCTGTTCGCATTCCAGTTTCACCTTGCCCCTTCCATAAGGGGTTTGCGCGTTCATCACGATGCGGAATTGAGTCGGATCGTTCATCAATCCCAGATGCGCGATCGGGGCGCTGTCATCATATTGAACCTGACGGGGTTTGAATGAAAATCCCGTACCTTTATTTCCATAAGAAACCCAGGCGTTGCCTTTTTCATTCAATCCATTGCGATAGGTATATGCGCCGATGATGATGTCGGCAAAACCGTCCCCATTCACATCTCCTGCGCAGCTGACATCCGTTCCCAGCCGCGCCAGTTCTCCGTTTCCCTCTACGCTCCAATCGGGGGAGGATCTCAATCCTGAATCTGATCCCAGATAAACCAGAACCCTTCCTTCCTGCTGAAGGTCGCCCGTAAATTCGTTGTGTCCGATGATCACATCCGCATAACCATCGCCATTCATATCTCCCGCGCTGGCTGCCGAATTTCCCAGACCCCATGATCTTGGAATAACCTGGGCGTTCCAGTTTGCCGTTTCCGGATCGCCCGTTGCGCCGAATCCTCCGGCAGAACCATACCATGCAAAGGCAGTGCCATATTTGCTCCCTATCTTGTACGATGGCGCGCCGACCAGTATATCCGAATATCCATCCCCGTTCACATCTCCCGCAGCGCTTACGCTCGATCCAAAATAGGCGGAGTCCTGCTTGCAATAGATGTGCCAGCATAAAGCGTTGTTCAAACCACTGTAAGAACCAAAATAAACAAACGCTGCGCCTTTACCGGGATTTCCCTCATAAGAATACTGCCTCGCTCCTATGATCACATCGCTGAATCCGTCTCCATTGACGTCTCCCGCTGTTGAAACCGACCAGCCGAACATGGCGGATTCATGGTCGCATTCCCCCATCCAATCCGCATTCCCCGGATTGCCATCCGCGCCCAAACCCGAGGATGAACCGTACCAGGCAAAAACCGCGCCTTCGCCATCTTCACCATTCTCATAAACATAAGCCCCCGCGATAATATCCGAATACCCATTGCCATTGACATCTCCGGCTGTTCCAACAGAATAACCAAGATAGCCCTGTTCCTGGTTGCTTTCCCCCTTCCAATCCGCATTCCCGGGATTTCCATCCGCGCTCAAACCGGAGGATGAGCCATACCATACAAAAACTGCGCCTTCAGATAACTCGCCGTTGCTGTATTCCTTTGCCCCGATAATAATATCGTCATATCCATCCCCGTTCACATCGCCCGCTGTTCCCACTGCATTTCCAAAATAGCAGCCGGCCTGGTTTCCTTCCGCCTTCCAATTTGGAGTGAGTGATGGCCCGGATACTGATCCATGATAAACAAACACCCTGCCTTCATCGATCTCACCATTATCATACCGTTCCGCGCCAACGATGATATCGGAAAATCCGTCTCCATTGACGTCCCCGGCTGTATGGACGGATCTCCCATAATAGGCGTTATTTTGATCCGGCTCCATCTTCCAATCTGGTTCCGATGAAAACAATCGACCATTTCCATAGAAAACGTATGCCGCTCCTTTTCCCTCTAAACCACCTGCGAATCCCGGGGAGGCAATGATCAAATCGGAAAATCCGTCGCCATTCACATCCCCGGCTGTTCGGACAACCCACCCGAAACGGGAATAACTCTGAAAAGTGGTTATCCTCCAATCGTAATTGGCGGTTGACGCCATGGATTTTAAACCACTTGAGGAGCCGAACCATACAAACGCAGCGCCCATTTCCCTTCCACCCACCTTGTAACCCTGCGCTCCAATGATCACATCCCCGTATCCATCGCCGTTTATATCTCCGGCTGTATGCGCCGATGTTCCGAAGTCCGTATTGCTCTCCATAGTATAGACTGACCAATCATGCGTTGCGCCCAAACCGGACGCTGATCCGTGATAAACAAACGCCCTGCCATTCTGATAATACGGCGCACTGATGATGACATCCGAGTACCCGTCTCCATTGACATCTCCTGCAGTATCCACCGTGGCGCCAAAACCCGTTCCCATAAGGTCGCACTCTACCGTGTTATCCGGCGCGGCGCTCAAGCCGTTTTGGGATCCGTAGAATAGAAACGCCTTACCGTTTCCGGAGTACGGCGCGCTGACAATGACATCGGAGTATCCGTCCCCATTCACATCTCCCGCCCAGGCAACTGATGTCCCCAACTGAATCGAACCAGACTCCCCCTCGAATTTCCAATCCGCATTATCCGGCGTTCCATTCGCGCCAAGTCCCTGATCTGAGCCATACCATACAAGCGCCGCTCCTTTGTCTGTTTCTGTATTATCATACTGAGGAACTCCTATGATAATATCCGAATATCCATCTCCATTCACATCTCCGGCCGAGGAAATAGACGATCCGAAAAAGGCGTAATGCTGGGGGCAGTCGCCTCTCCAGTCCGCATTATCCGGAGTTCCATTTGCTCCCATACCTGAAGCTGAACCATACCATACAAATACCCTCCCGCAATAGGTGTAACCGTATGTGTAATTCGGAGCTGCGATCATGATATCGGAGAATCCGTCGCCATTGATATCGCCCGCTGTGATTACCGACCTTCCCAAAACCGCGTTCGCCTGGTTGCCTTCCGCCCTCCATGCGGGAGTGGTTGACAATCCCTTGTCGCTTCCCATATATAAAAAAGCGCATCCCTCTCCGGTTTGTCCGTTATCGAACATGGACGCCCCGACAATCACATCGCCGTAACCGTCGCCGTTTATATCGCCAGCTGCGCCTACGTCAGTTCCAAAATTGGAATAATCGTTGCTCCCTTCCACGCTCCAGTCTCCCGGAGCCCCGTAATAGACAAACGCCGCCCCTTCCCGTGTCTGATCGTTTTCATAAAGGGGGGCGCCCACCAGGAGGTCCATTGCCCCATCGCCATTGACATCACCGGCAGCCCCCGCCGCCTCTCCGTATAATCCGGTGGGATTGGGACATCTCCCCATCCATGCCTGAACAGGATCAATCCCCGATGGGCTTCCACAATAAATAAATACCGTTCCCCTTCCATCATAAGCGCCCATTCCCACAATTACATCGTCGTAACCATCACGGTTTATGTCGGATACGTCATCAACGGAAATTCCCATACCGGAACTGGTCTGCAGTCCATCTATTTTCAGACTTTCCGTTAGACTCAAGCCGGCTGGAGATCCGTAATACAGGAAAACCGCTCCCTGGTTATCCAGGGCGTTCGTATAATTTTCCGCTCCAATTATGATATCGGAGAAACCATCGGAATTGACGTCTCCTGCGGAAGATATGGAACATCCATAATGCGCGCCATCCTGATTGCCCTCGGCTTTCCAGTGGGCGTTCGCCATTGTGCCGGTACTGCCCATTCCGAGAGGTCCTCCCAGCCATACAAAAGCTGCGCCTTCCAGAGAATTGCCATTGGAATACCATCTCGCTCCTACAATCACATCGTCATATCCATCGCCGTTCACATCACCCGCCCCGGAAACGGAGGTTCCTATTACGGCGTTATTCTGGTTTCCCAGCGCCTTCCAGGAATTATTTGGATCGATCCCTGTTTCAGAACCGTAGAAGACAAAAGCCGCCCCCCTGGAAAATAGAGACTCCTCCCAGTAATAAGGGGCGCTGATGATCACATCATCGAAACCGTCGCCATTCACATCTCCCGCTCCGGATACGGAATAGCCGAATTTGGCGTTATCCTGATCGATCTCTATGATGACATCAGGCGTTGCGCTCAATCCTGTTGCCGATCCATAATAAACAAAGGCCGCGCCTTCGTCATTTCCGGGATTGTCATATTGCGGCGCGCCGATAATGACATCTGCGTATCCATCTCCATTGACATCCCCGGCAGCGCTTACGGATTGACCGAAAAACGCGGTTTCCTGATCGCATTCCGCGCTCCAGTCCGCATTGTAGGGATGACTTATCTCCCGAAGCCCGGTTTCCGCGCCATAGCATAAAAAGACGCTTCCTTCATACGAATGGCAATTGCTGTATTGAGGCGAACCGATAAGGATGTCATCATAACCATCGCCATTGACGTCTCCGGCTGAACTCACGGATTGCCCGAAATTGGAATCCGTTTGATTCCCCTCGGAAATCCAGCCGATATTCCTGGAAAAACCGGTTATTTCCCCTTCTATGGTTATGGGATAAACCGCGCCCGAATCCCGTATCTCGATTGATATCTCATCTTCATTCAGATTGATTGTATGGGAAAGTAAAATATTTCTGGAATCAGAAGCCTTCCATCTCTCATAACGAATGCCTTCGCCATTTTCATTTTGAAAAATCAAATCCCCATCAGAATTCTTTCTTGGGGAGAGGCTGCCCTTCACCTGAAAGGTGAATACAACAGGGGAGGAGTCTTTCAAAGGTTCCTTTACTGTAATGGAGTGTTTTATTCCAGATTCGCTGTTTGTCCAAAGCTCCGTAAATTCTTTTCTCCGGTATTGAAGCAGGTTTTTTTCTGCTGAGATTTCAGGATCATCCTGTTGAATCTTCAATACCTTGCCGCCGAATCCGATTAAACGGTATTGCCAGCTCCACCAGGGATTCGTCTGGTTTCCGGGAATGATATTCACCTCATCCTGAAAAAAATAGGCGCGGAGATTCTGCGATCTGTTATAAAGATGATAACCAGCCTTTCCTCCGGGAAGATAACTCTTTTCCTGCCATGTGATGTCATATTCCATTTCCCTGATATTCTTCTCAATCGTTTTGATCCATGAATCGGAAATGGGTTTGTCAGAATCATCCGAAATATTTGCGGGATCAAGGCAACAGGCAGGGAATGATATTAAAAAGATCAATATCCCCAATTGTATTATTCTGGTCATAAAGATATAA
>JAFGFK010000352.1 GCA_016931135.1 Candidatus Sumerlaeota bacterium
ACAGGACGCATTGTTACAACATGGACGCTTCTGTCAATAAAAAAATTCATAAAAATACGATTTTTTTTAGAATGCGCCCGATTCGCTGTTTCATCTGATTATTATAGACGCAGGGAGGGAGGAAGGGATGACAATACAGTTTAAATATTATTCGGGAATGCGAAATTATCTTTCTTTCACAATACTCAATTGACAATCCCCCACCTGCGCGCAAAGGATGCGCCTCACTACTTCTGATAAACGTTTGTTTTAAAAGATAACTTTAATCTGGCGCGAATTTTCGACCTTCTTCCAGCATGGCGAGGTAATTGTCCAACGGGATGTAATAGGCGATGGAATTGCCGCTCCCCAAAGCGTAGCCGCCTTGTGGATGACATATTTCCAGGGTTTCTCGAACTCTCTTCCGCACCTCATCGGGTTGCGCCGTGGCAAGGAAATTCATATCGACGCCCCCGATCACGCCGATCCTCTTCCCGTATTTTCGATAAAAATCCGTTACGGGATAGACCTCATCTTCAAAGGAATGCTTGGCGTCTATTTTTACTTTGGTTATCAAGTCCTCCATCAAGGCGTCAACTTGTCCGCAGGAATGAAGAAAATAGCGTTTCCCCTTATCATGGGCGATGGCGGCGCCCTTCTGGTGCCAGGTCAGGATGTTGTTTTTGAGCCATTCGGGCGAGACCATGGTATCGGTTTTGAATCCCATATCATCCGTACCGCAAATAACTCCAACGCAATCGAAATCGCATAAAAGGCGGGTGTAATCCAGATAGGTTTCCCCGACTTTTTGAAGAACGGCGTCGAGAAGTTCGACATTGTCATACATGCTTGTGAACATCCCTTGAAATCCCATGAGCCAAGTAGAACATTCGAAGAACTGATCGGAGAGTTCGTAGGCTTTCATCCCCTCGGGGAGGTTTTTTTCAGCCCACTCCAAAGGACGCGTATCCAGGGCGCTGATACGAGGCCAGGGATACGATTCGAAGTCCTGCCAGCTGCGGATAGGGGCGTTTTCATCAATAGAATTCTCTCGTTCCCGCTTTTCATGAGAGGCGCCATCCGCTTTTGTCGCTCCCTGGATGTTCATGGGAAACTCGCTCTCGGGCAGGTGAACCCTCACCATGTCATATCCAAGGAATCGGTAAAGCATGGTATCGAGTTTGACATCAAAGAGGGGATTGTCCGGACTTTCCTGCGGTGAGAGATGGAAGCGATCCATGATGGCGTACTTCACGGGTCCGTCCAGAAATAGTTCGGAATGGAAAACCCGTTTTGGGGGCTCTTTATAAAGAAGCGTCCGGATAAAGGCGTCGAAATCGGGCGTTATGGATATATCGGTAAGGGACATAATGATAAATCTTTCTACTCCGCTGCAACGTATTCCATTTTATTATCATAATATAACGTTGCCATATAATCGGATTTATAGCTGAATATGATACGCGCAACGGGATAAATTAATCCTTTTAGGCTTGGTAATAATAAATATGGCTAATATCAATATCAGTATAATGTCAATATAAGAAATATGGGAAATTGACCCTCAACGCCTCCCACTTCTCAACGCGGAAGCCGCCGAGAGGCGCGGAGGCTCGAAGATGGGGAAAAACAGCATTTCTTTTTTAAATTTAACTGGGATCAAGGGGATAAACGGGATAAAATTAACAATGTTGAAAATAAATTTGAATCTGGAACTCACGAAAGAGAATATTCCGAAACTTAAAACTTATGAAGGAGTGGCGGATTGTTAAGGAGTATGACTCCATGATCCAACCACATGCCAAGAAAACTGATGTGCGCTCGATCGAGCGGAAGAAGTTTTTTCCCCTTTACAGGCGCTTATCATGAACGATCACAATCTTTTCTTCAACGATTCGCAATCCAGACAACGTATTCCCTTACTGGCCAGAAGTTCGGGTTGTTCCTGGAAGTCACCTCAACATCAGCCAATGGGATCCAGCCTTTTTCCCTATCCCCTTTAACGAAGATCAGGAATCCGTACTGATCATCCTCTTCACCCAATTCCAACGCCGTCATACGATGTCCAACGGCAAATGGTCTATCATAATCATCGAATAAATCCATATCCATATCTTCCATGCGTTCGATCTCGAATGGAAAGGATAGATTCTTCTGGAGCCAGGATTTCCAATTTCGCCGCTTCCACTCCCTATATTTGGTTTCGAACTTATCTCCGTTGCTGGAGCGATCCCATGAACTGTCGTATTCTCTCATAATTCAACCTCTCCTTATCCGCGTAAATTCTCATCCAGGGTTCCATCGGGAAGCATCCAGTCCGGGTGCGCCTGTCCATTTTCCTCCATCTGATAACGGACGCAAATCTTCCAATTTCCCTTACAATACTTTTCTATCCATTTCCCATCCAGTTTCCCCTGCTCGTAAAATATCTTCATGGGACATACAGGATACCATTTGCAAACCATGGAAATTCCCTTGCTCATTATCCGTGATTCCGGCGGCATTGTGAAGCGTCGTTGGTTTTCAATCAAGGATAAAGCGGATTACATCGGCGACATCGAGTCGTCCATCCTCGTTTTTATCCAGGCTCATGCGTTCCGCGTCATCGATACTGAAGATATTCAAAATGGCGCCGATCGTCGTATCTGCATTGAGGGCGCGCAGTTGGAAGTAGGCATCCAGGGTTTCTCCATTTGAAACCGAAACGCGGTAATTCTGCTGGGGCGTAAATCCGGCGCCGCGAACATCATCCCAGAACATTCCCACATCATAGGTTCCATTGGAAATAGGGTAGGCAGCCACGCCCGAGGCGTTGGTTTCGATCGTGGCGAGCGGGAAATAGGGTTCTGTTATCGGCTGGACGAACGTTCCGATTCCCTGGAGGGGCTGGAGGGGCGTTCCCTCGCCATTAATATGGATATTGATGGCGCAGTTTGGAGAAGAGAGATTGAAATCCTTTGTATTCACGCCAGCTTCCGCATCGACTTGTTGAATCGGCGCAGGCGCAATTCCCCTCTCGATCAGATCATTTCCATTGGGCTGAACATAATAGGTTCCGGGATTCACGGGGATTTTGTAATAACCGGTTGCAGAGGTCTCCCGATGCCCGCTCCACATATAACTGGAATCAAACAGGGAAATATTGACGCCGGAAACGGGCGATGCGTTATGGGTAACGGTTCCTTCGATGCTTCCGGTCGCCGTAACAAGGCTGAATGCCACCTTGACCGTTTCGCTCGTAGCGACTGTAACATCCTGGTTTTGCGGCATGATATAATTACGATCCATGACATCCTCCGTGGATAATCCCACATGATAGGAACCGGGCATGACGCCGAGGAGCGCCTTTCCCTCTTCATCCGTATCTCTTCCTCCCAGCCAATTCCAGTTTTCATCATTGATCCATACCTCGATTCCGGCAACAGGGATATTGGAGCCTGTTTCTTTCACCTCAGCCTCGATGAAGGAGGTGGGAGTTTCCAGTTCAAAATCAATATCTGTAGCCGGGCTTCCGGATGAGGGGGAGACGTTTATGGCTTGAGGCTGTACATATCCGTTTGTAAAGATAAAATCCTCATCGATTTGAACCATCCAGTTTCCGCCTTGAACAAGAAGGGCGTAGGAGCCATCGGGTCCCCGGGTGAAACAGGCGGAATACCACTCGTTATTATTTTGAGCATATACTTCACAACCTGTAACCGGAGTTCCATCGCTTTTTTTCGTTACTTTTCCCGTTATCCAGGCATCGGCGTTCTGCAATGTAAAATCAAAATTGATGACATTATCCGAAATCTGGATTTCATCCTCGGATTTCCCGATCAGACCTCTTTCATTCAAATCCGCTTCATCCAGGCCGACTTCCCACGAACCGCTTTTCACCGGAATCTGAAAGTTTCCATCCGCATCGGTTATCACATTGGATGACATATCCTCTGATTCACTATCGGTTTCCGCCCAAGTCATGAGATAAGGAACGCCTCCGCCCCCTGTACGGGTGACTTTTCCGGAAACCGTGTAATCACCGTTATAGACCTTTAAAGTTACATCGGTCAGGTTATCCATAGGATCGAGGCTGACCATTTGCGCGCTATCCGCCTCGAAATCCGTGATCAAACCGAGGTGGATTCCCGCTACCGCGCACATACCCGTGGGGAGATTGATTGTATATGTTCCTCCTGGATCGGTAAGCGCTATCCACTCGTTCTCGTTCACATCCTGCGCCATGATGACCCCATCAACAGGGATATCAGATTCGGTGACAAGCGCGCCGGAAACGGTTTGTCCTGTTACGGGTTGATTGATGGTGAATGTGTCGCTGGCTTCCGCGCCGGAGTCTTTAACGGCAATGATATATTTCCCCGCGATGATGGGAGAGCCCCACAACCCGATTTTGGTTTGGAGATGCGCATTGGTTCCGTCTTCATCCGCAGGTTTGGGGGAACCGGTGAAAAGGGGGCCAACCCCCTCCTGGAGTTTATAATACTTGAGGATGAAATCCGGTCCGTTTTTAATCCCGTCGCCATTATAATCCGCTATAAAAAAGATTTCGATATCGCTTCCCGATGCGACATCGGCGGTGATGGTAATCCAAGCGCCTGCATCGGATGTCATGGAGTCAGGAGATACGACCACGTTGGAAGCGGAAAAGACAGGGGTAAGCGAAAGGAGAAAAATCAGGAAAAACATATTTTTTAACATGATAAAACCTCCATAGGTAACAATTATCAATTTACTTAACAGATGAAAAATAGGGGATAAAAAGTCAATCCATAAATTTTCTATTACAAATTTCTTGACCTTATGATTATTTCCTTATCACCTTCTTTTTTGTATTTGTTACAGAATTTTGAATCAAGGATCAATTTATTCATCTCATGAAAAAGGACAGCGTCCGCAACATACTATTCTTCATTATTTTTGTTTTCACCGCCTGGGGGGGACTATCGGAAGAGGCGCAATACAAGTCTCTTCCTGAAATGGAACCAACTGGGGAAGCGGCGCGGATCATCATATTTTCCGAATCCACATGCGAGGAATGCCAGGAACTTAAATCAAAGATCCTTCCCAAGTTGATCGAGAAATACCCCAGTCAAATTGCTTGCCGGATATATGAAATCGATAATGTCGCCAATTTTCTTCTCCTGGATCGTTTCGAAAAGAAGTATGGAAAGGCGAAAAACGAGGTTCCAATCCTCTTCATGGATGGCAAGGCGCGAAGCGGGCTGGTAAAGGAAGTCAGAAAATACCTGGAGGAGGATATCAAGGCGTCGCTTGCCCATGGTGGAAATCCCTGGGCTGAACCTGCGCCGGAGGATAGCTCCACTTCCAACGGGGAAAAAATCAACAAAATATTGCAATCTTATACGCTATTTGCCGTCATTGGAGCGGGTCTTGCCGATGGGATCAATCCCTGCGCCTTTACTACCATCATTTTCCTGATTTCCTACCTTTCTGTACTTGGTCGTAAGAAAAGGGAGATTCTGCAGACCGGGATCTTTTATACTGCCGCTGTATTTCTCATATACCTTGCACTGGGATTTGGATTAATGTCCCTTGTTCAAAAAATAGCGGATACCTATTTTGTGAGCCGAATTCTGTATGGAGTTACGGCTTGCGTGGCTTTTGTCGTGGCTTTTTTCTCTTTTCGCGATTACGCCCTGGCAAAAAAGGGACGGTTCAAGGACATGACATTGAAATTATCCGAAGGACTGCAAAAACGCATTCATAAATCCATTCATTCCAAGGTTAAGAATCTCGGGATTATCTCAGCAGCCATTGTTTTGGGAGCGCTTGTCGCTCTGTTCGAGCTCCCCTGTACAGGACAAACTTACCTCACGATCGTAACAGCTTTGAGCGATCCATCCCTGAGAACCAAAGCCCTCCCCTACCTGATCCTGTACAACTTTATGTTCATCATACCGCTTATCATTGTGTTTATCGTTACTTATTACGGTATATCCTCGGAAAAGATCGGAGAGCGTTTCAAGCGCAATATCGGGATTGTCAAAATCCTGATGGGCGTCATGTTCATTATAATAGGATGTATTCTCGTTTATCTGGCGCTCCACTGATCAAGAATCACCGGAACTGAAAACCATTCATTTTATTTCAATAATCAGTGAAAAAGTTTTATGGGCGTTATCCGCTCCCTCCCAGGGGCGAAAGTGTTTGAGAACGAGGCGGGTTTCCCCTTTTTGCAGGGATTGAAACCTCCAGAAGAATAGAGAAGATCCCCCCACGAGTTTCGGTTTTGTGAGGATTTTTTGCCCTTCCTCCAGTATTTTCAGCGTTTTATCATCGATCTCCACTATTTTCCATAGATATCCCGCTGTGGGAACGCCCTTTAAACCCAGGGAAAAGGTCTCGCCGCGTTGAAGGGTGATCTTCTGCCCATCAAAGGTTGCATCCAGATTGAATTTATCTTTGCTTTCCATATTCGTGGACTCCGATTTGTTCTGTGAGTTTAACCACCGGACAATTATATCATGAAACTGAAGGGGCCATTGATGCCCCCCTTCCTTCATGACAAGCATTTCCGTATTTACTCCCGCCTTTTTCAAATCCTGGAAATATATCTCACCATAGGCAAAAGGCACGATGCGATCTTTATCTCCATGAATGATCAAAGAGGGGGGATGATTTGA
>JAFGFK010000353.1 GCA_016931135.1 Candidatus Sumerlaeota bacterium
ATCGTATCCACGATATGTTCATAAAGCGGATTCCCCTTGAAGATATTCTTATAAGAGATGCGGCTGGGAAAGACCCCCGCTTCCAGGTTGATCTCCTGCCCCGTTTCCAGGGTGATCCAGCGCGCAAATCGCGCGGCAGCCTCGGTTCGCTTCGGATTCTCAGGCCTGTTGAATACCATGTAGGAACCGACTCCATACGATCCCATCACCTGTTTTTTACCGGGCATGATGGGATACTGTGCGGCAGCGACATTGAGCGGGGGAGGCGCTTCAGCCTCGGAATGATCTCTGATAAATTGCATACGCCGTTCGTTCTGAACCTTGACCCCGAGAAGAGACCACAGCCCCTGGCACGAAACAGCGAGTTGGCGCTGTTTCCCGGAAAAGGCAGTCCATGTCGCGTCATCCATGATGCCGCCGGCGCCGGGAAGACTCACCTTGTATTCATATTCCATTTCGAGGAGTCTTCGTATTCCGCGCCGCGTTTCCTCCGAATCGATCAGCATTTTCCTCCTGTCTTCACTGAGTATCTTCATCCCTTCTCCCAGAAGAAACGGATAAGCCTCCCATTTTTCGTTTCCCGTGTTGAATCCCACACCATACACTTGGGTTTTGCCGTTCGTTTCCCGAGTAAATGTCAGTTGCTTCATTTTTTCAATGAACTCCTCCCATGTCCATCTGCCGTTTTCAGGAAACGATACCCCGCGTTCCTCGAAGACATCCATGTTGCATACCATGACCATGGCTTCCTTGTACCAGGGGAAGGCGTAGGTCACCCCCTGCCATTGAACCGCCTTGAGTATGTTGGGATGGATATCCTGGCGGAATGTTTTGCCGGATTTATCACCGGGGATGGATTCATCCAGGTATTTATCCAGGGGAGCGAGCAATCCCGCCTGTACATATTTGGTATCCAGCACGGAGCCGGCGACATCCGGCGGGCGGTATGCGAATGCGGATATTGCCATGCGTTCACCGCCTTTGGACCAGCTGAGGCATGTATATTGGATATCCACATCCGGGTGGAGTTTTTCATAGAGAAGAATCCGGCTTTCCAGCCATTGCCTTACAGCGGGAAACCGCGGGAAATCCCAGAACACGATCAAAGTTTTCCCTTGTTCCCCTTTTGGGGGAGCGCAGGTTAAAAGGAACAATCCCGCAAGAAATAATAAAATAAAATCAAGTTTACGGCGCATTTAACTCTCCATATCCGGTTTCATTTCCCATGAAATGAATAAATAGGTACACTTGGAACAAAGCAATTTCAATCCATAAATTGGAATACGGATATGATTGTACGCCAATCTGATGAGTTATGAGTGGTTTAATAAATACAAGCGTCAAGAATGGCGAGGACTTCATTCAGAAGTGATCGGGGAGCGATTTGAATAAGTTTAATATTTCTGGAAACAAAATCAACGGATTTGATCTGCTCTACCATTATAAAACCATCAATTTTTAATCCTTTGGGGATTTTAACATGAAAAGGTATGTTTCGAAAAGTTGATGTTACAGGGCAAACAATCGCCATACCTGTGTGTTTGTTGAAAATAGTATTACTGACAACAATTGCGGGACGTCGTCCTTTTTGCTCATGACCAGTTTGAGGATCGAAATCCAAAACCACAAAATCACCTTTGTTGGGGAAATAGGCAGTCATTTACCATGCCTCTTTCCCTTTGGATTTTCCCCAATCCATTTCAACGGGCATATAATTCTTCGGCATTCGCTTTACAATGTCTTCAATTTTATATTTTCCTCGAGGGTTTTCCATGGGCGAAATAATAATACGACCTTTTTCCGCTTGAATATCTAAGGGATCATCTTCAGATATCTGCGCTGCGTTTAAAGTTTCTACAGGGATTTTAATATCAATTACCTTCTTACATTTTTTAGATTTAATAAGCATTAGTATCTCCTGTTTTTTCATAATCATAATAATTATAGGAATATTCACATAATACCGAAGAGAATTCAAGATTTAATTTTGCGACTTTATTTAGGGGTGCACATCAATTTTCCGAGTGAGTGGTTGGGCTATGGGGTCAAACTCTATAAAAATCCATTAAACTATCAAGGGTTTTTTCTGAAATCGGGGGTCAATCCCTATAAAAATCCCCGGTTCTTCCCGCAATCAACGCTAAAAATTAAATACAACGCTTTCCATCATACAAGATATCATAACAATCTTGAGGGATTTTTATAGAGAATGACCCCGCGGGTCTCATCCTGCATTCCTGTAAGAGTCAAGGTGCGCCCGGAGGATTTTTATAGGGTTTGACCCTTTCTGAGTTGAATAATAATCGGAAAAATGATGTGCACCCTTTATTTAGAGGGATATGATAAGAATAGAAAAACTGTTATATGAGAACATATTCGGAGATGGATCAGGTTTTTCCGCTTTCCATCCATTCTTTCTTCCATGAAGCAAAATCACTGTAGTAAGTGGAGGGAAGCCTGTGAAGAATCTTGGGGAGGCGCCCTTTTGACTTTTCCCAATCCTTTAAAGTGACAATAAACTCCTCAAATCTCCCATCCTCATCATTTTCAGCGTAAAAGTATTGGAACGGCGACTTTCCAATTTGTGTTTTTATCGGCGTTTCATTAAGAAATTGGATATTCTTCATCAGCTCGAAAAGATAATATCCCTTTTCGCTCGAGTTGCAGAAACACTTGAAAAGTTCCATTTCGGAAGATTGGCAATCGAATCGGGATAGCCTTCCGGATATCGGATGGCTTGATATGAAGATCACCGAAGGGAACTTTATTTTGTCGAGGTTTTCAATTTTGGAGAAATCCGAACATAACTTCATCCAACCTGGAACGACTTCCTGCGGCTCTTCATCCGGGGCGGGTTGATGCTTGAGATAAAAGATAAGAGTATTGGTGAGGCTTTTTGATTTCTGATCCAGTTCGATATCCCATTCATTATTTTTAACGATTCTGACGTTTAAATTGACTCCGCAATATCTACCCATAGAGAACTTTTTTGGTTCAAAAATATGTTCATGGCGAAGGGAAATGCTGAATTTCCGGGTAAGGTCGGTAATCTGAATCCTGGGGCGTCCCCATTCCTGGGCGCGATCGCACAAAAGGAGGAGAAAGGCGAAGGGATTTTTTTTCACGTCGATCCTTCGTTTATAGGATTCATGCAGCATGATCGCTTCGAGGCATTCACGATTTTCAGAAATGAATAATTCACCCATTTCCGTATTTTGCATGATTGAGCGTACATGGCAGGCGCTGATTATAGCGTGATCATCGGAAGGGTCAGAGTCATCATTATCAGCGCAGGCGCCGTAATTATCGTAATTTTTGAAGATTTCCTTAAACGCCTCGGAAGCGTTTCGGAATCCCTTGTTTATCTCGTTCTTGAATGCGTTTATCTCTGGTGAATCGAGATAACTCAAATAGTGATTGGCATTTTTGAGAAGTCCCAGGGTATATCCTATATCGTGAAAGAGGGAAATAACGTACCATTTTTGAATTCGTTCCCTTCTTTCTTCATTGGAACGATTTGAAGGG
This sequence comes from Candidatus Sumerlaeota bacterium, assembly GCA_016931135.1. Lineage (GTDB taxonomy): Bacteria > Sumerlaeota > Sumerlaeia > MWCT01 > MWCT01 > JAFGFK01. The sequence goes on from JAFGFK010000353.1 coordinate 3,526, forward strand.
AAGAAGAGATATTCTTTATTACGTTTTCCAGGGGGCTTCCATTTAACGAGTAGTAGAAGATGGCCAAGAAGGCAGACGTCGATCAGATGATATAGATGATCTCTGTAAGCCTTTTTGCTGCTGTACAGGAGCATTTGAGGGGACGCCAGCTGCTTCAATTGTTTCTCGAACGCCAGTTCCCTGTTTGCTCCTAAAATCCTGTAAGCGTATTCCGCCATCAACTCGATCTGCGCATCCATGATGTTCATTTCATCATCCGGAGCAAAATCATAACATTCAATTTTATAGTCTTTTTGAAAGTATTGAAGAATATTAATAGAGAACAAAGTAAATATTGTAATACGATGGGCATGATGCATTTTGTTTATGATATCCATCCCATCATTATTATCAGGATTACAAATATCAAATATTTCTTCAGTTTTTAATATTTCAATACAGAACCATACCAGAAGCCAATCTGATTCAATCATTAATGGTGAAGCGGTAAATATATCGCTTTTTTTAATTCTTGTTTGGTTTAACATTTTTTGGAAATGTTTTATTGATTTTAATTTTAGC